>NZ_JBHFNP010000190.1:0-22482 GCF_041929235.1 Microseira sp. BLCC-F43 | reverse complement strand
TAACGCCGCCACCATCCATCGTCACGGTCAAAGAGCTACGAACATCATTCGCAGTATGATGGAACATGCACGCAGCGGCAGTGACCCTGCACAGCGCCAAACCACCAATCTCAATCAACTGCTGGCTACGGCTATACAGCTGGTATATCACAGCCAGCGCGCTCTTGACCACCATGTGAATATCGCCTTCGACACTCAATATGACGACTCGATTGGTACGTTAGAAGTGATGCCAAATGCCCTGAGTCGCGCTTTGATTAACTTGCTGGATAATGCTTGTTATGCGGTGCGGGCAAAGCAAATGAAAGGGGAGCCTAACTTTACACCACTGATTGAAATTGCCACCACTAACTGCGGCAACTCGATCGAAATTCGTCTTCGAGATAATGGCACAGGCATAACATCAGAAATTCAAGAGAAAATCTTTGAACCATTCTTTACTACTAAACCGACTGGCGAAGGTACGGGGTTGGGATTATCGCTCACCCACGACATTATTGTCCAGCAGCATGGGGGCACTTTAACGGTTGAGAGCTCACTTAACTGTTATACGGAATTTAGAATTACTTTGCCTAAGGTTGTGGTGTAAATGTAATTCGAGTTTGTTACCACCAAAGCTGTGGGGAAAGGAACGGGATTAGGATTGACGATCTGCCTCGCTTCCCCACTCGCAAAAGCGAGTCAAATTATCCAGGACTTACGCAAGGGCGTTGCCAGAAACCCGGTTTCGACCGTCGTTCGCGCTAGCGTTGGGAGGCATATCTCTGGTTTCAAAACCAACGATTTTTCGGAGCACCAAAGTTTCTTTGCGTAAGTCCTATTATCGTGGAAAAACATGGGGGGGCGATTGATGTCACGTCTGTTATCGGCAAAGGAACTGATATCATGTCCGGTTAATTACTTGTAATTAAAAACGTCAGAGCGTCCCCGCTCAAAAGGCCACCCATAATTAAAACTCAGAGCGTCAGAGTGTCCCCGCGGAGCGAGCGTCATAGGCTAACAGGTAAGCCGGTGAGCAGGTGAACTCTTGAGCTGGTGGGAGGAAAAAAACAGCTTTTCGCACAATCAGCTATATAACTCAAGTTGCTAGTTATCTCTCTGGGAGCGGCTAATGGCGTTCCCAGGATCTGCCGTGGTCACGAGGCTAATGGCTAAATCAGTAAAAATCCAAGATTAGCAATTAGCAATTAGCAATTAGCAACGCCCTTGTTTATAACTAGCAACTTGCGTTATATACAACCGATACCACCGGACATAATATCAGTCCTAACTATGGGTAATCAAACGGACATGATATGATGTCACGTCTCTTATCGGCAAAGGAACTGATATCATGTCCGGTCGATTACCCTTAGTTACTGGCACTAAAACCAGACATTGCCATCATGGAACCAACAGGTATTAACTACCAAAAGCTTTGGGGTACTCACCTAGCGC
Source organism: Microseira sp. BLCC-F43 (assembly GCF_041929235.1). Taxonomy (NCBI): domain Bacteria; kingdom Bacillati; phylum Cyanobacteriota; class Cyanophyceae; order Aerosakkonematales; family Aerosakkonemataceae; genus Microseira; species Microseira sp. BLCC-F43. The sequence goes on along the minus strand of NZ_JBHFNP010000190.1, from coordinate 21,045 downwards.
GCGCTGGCGTTCCCGTCGCGTTAGTTGGTGACTCGGAACTGAAAGCGTACCGCCAGCACTTAGGTTTTTTAGATAACAAAGATGACGATGCTGATGCCCTGGCGCTCGCTTGTTACTGGTTTGATTATAATCAGTCAGATTTACCCGTTGGAGAACTACTTGAATGTTTTTGGTCAGCCGGAAGTAATTAAACGGCCTGGGAGAAAGTCGGGGAAACCAACCAAACGCTACCTATCGGAGGGGCGTTTTATGGGTAGTCTGGGAGTAGCGCCTCTTAAGGAAGCATCGGGGGATAAAGAACTTGACCGAGTTGGTGGTGAGGATTTGTGCCGGATTGCGTTGTGGCAATGGGTGTTTACAAGGATTGAAGTTAAGCGTGCGCGCCCCAAAAACGACATCGGCGAACAGCTAGGGAACCTGCTCGACGCGGAAAAATCAGTAGGTCGCCCGATTAAATTGGTACGCACTCGCGTCGCTGCACTAGCAGCAAGGCTATTGTTTAAACGGCTGGTTTTTGAGTTAAAAAACGACTAGAGTGAAGGTTAAACCCTCGTCCAATATCCAGTAAAATCGAATTATGAGCTACCTCGTCGCCGTGTTGTCAGATCGCATCCAAGCAGAAGCCGCTTACTCGGCTTTGGAGAAAGAAGGCTTACCGATGGATAAAGTGACTATCCTGGGTAGGGGATATAAAAGTGCTGACGAGTTTGGTTTAATTGACCCCAATCAGCAAGCTCTCAAACAAGTCAAACTGATGGCGACTTGGCTGGTACCGTTCGGTTTTGTGGCAGGTGTTGGCTTCAGCTTGTCAACAAATTTGAATACGTTTGCTTGGGCGGGTGAAATTGGCAATCATGTAATCGGCGGTATTTTAGGTGCTGGTTCTGGTTTGCTGGGTAGTATTTTTGCCGGTGGCGGTACTGGTTTGCTAGTTGGTGGTGGCGATGCTTTGCCCTACCGCAATCGTTTAAATGCTGGTAAATATCTAATTGTGGTGAAAGGTTCTGAAACTTTAACTCGTCAGGCTACCAGCATTCTCCGCCAATTTGAACCGGAAAATATTCAAGGTTATGTCCAAGAGTAAATTGGTAATTGGTAATTGGTAATTGGTAATGGGTAATTGCTAATTGCTAATTGCTAATTTCCATGACCCATTACCAAATTGTAAGATGTTACCAAGAGAAGAATTATTAAAAGGCGTTGAAAATAGAGAAGTCGCTGCTAGGGCAATTGACTTAGCAGATAAAGCTGTCAAAACTTGGGAAGTTGTCTCGACGGATTTTCTGTCGCCACCAGAGTTGGCGGAAATTCAGCGCATGTTTGGACGCTTGACAGAAGTGCATCTAAGTGCTTGGGGTGGTTATCCGCAAGCAGAACGACAGCGGATGGCGATCGCACGTTCCGATCTCCCCCTCGATTCGTCACAAGTCGCCGTTGCCGCAATAGAAATTGCCGGTAATTTTCTGTTCGATCCCGCCAACCACCGCGACTTTTTAGGCGCAATGTTGGGGACGGGTATTGTGCGAGAAAAAACCGGCGATATTATCGTTTTGGGCGAACGCGGCGCGCAAGCAATTGTCGTACCGGAAATGGTAGACTTTCTTTCAACCCAACTGACTCAAGTTCGTTCGGTTCCGGTAAAAACCCAGGGGATCGAGTTAAGCGAATTAAAGGTCAAAGAACCGAAAAAGAAAGAGTTAACAACAGTAGAAGCTTCTTTGAGGTTGGATGCGATCGCTTCCGCTGGTTTTGGCATGTCTCGCAGCAAAATGGCAGATCTGATCGATGGCGGTGACGTGCGGGTCAATTGGAAGGAAATTACCCAAGCAAGCTATCAAGTGAAAACCGGAGATTTAATCGCCATTCGCGGTAAAGGACGCCTAGAAGTGGGAGAAGTTGCTGTTACGAAAAAAGACCGTTACCGCGTTGGGCTAACTCGCTTTATGTGAAGATATGGAGAAACCCGGTTTCTTTAACAATACCTATGCCATTTTTGTCAAACGCCCCCACCTCCCCCCCCAGGCTAAAGCCTGGGGCTACACAAACAAAGCCCGCAAGGCAAGGGCTGTCGGGATTTCAGCCCGCTACGCCTTGCTTTGTTTTTATAGCGATACCCTTTAGGGTATCGGCTGTTTGACGAAGGTATTGTTTAAGAAACCGGGTTTCTGTATTTGGAGTCTAGGCGGGAACTAAAACTTCTTCCTCTTTTCTTACAACCACTTCTCGATACCAAGTTTCTAGCAGAACCAATTTGTAAAGGACGAAAAGATGCTTGGATTGCTTTTGAGCTTCCTCAAGTAGCTTGACGACAAAATCTCGATTGAGAATATTCAATTCCACCAGATAGCCGTTTTTCAGGTTATCCATATAGGCGATAATAATCGCCTTCATCCATTCATCCATTGGGGTGGTAAACCCTCGTTTTTTACGGGTAAGGACTTCATCGGGTACAATCCCCTTGAGGACGGATTTTAACCAGAATTTATGTCCTAAATTATGATCGGGTTGGGTTTTACGCAAACCAATGACTGTCTCGATTAGTTTGTAGTCTAGCAACGGAAGTCTGGTTTCTACAGAACAGATCATACTCAAGCGATCCCCTAAAGCTAGACAATTAGATGTTAGCCAAGTATCGAAGAGCAACTGAGTGATTTTAACCGGAATGTCTTCGCAGCTTTCTAAATCAAACTCGAACAGACGATAGGGATTTCCTGCCGGAATTTGAGCGGCTGTCGCATCAGTATATAGTTTATCGCTATAACGCATCGCATTAGCAAATCCAGGCCAAAGATCGTAGAAAATCGCCCGTTGAGGATCGCGGTAAACGTACTTATGCTGCTCTTCTAGATTTTTAAGTGCTGTTCTGATCGATCCGGGAACTTTTGGACTGTTTAATTTTTTAGCAAGAGGAGTATCTGTAAACCCTCCCAAGGTTTGCCAAACTTTCTGATTCAGTGGCGAAGATTGCCAAAACTGATTCTTTTGTTGGCTCAAATTAGTGGCGTTGACGATTCGGTTGTAACCCCAAAATAGCTCATCTCCACCAATTCCAGTCAACATTACTTTTACCCCGCGCGAGGCGGCTAATTTCATCACCGAGTAGTGTCCGTAAGCTGCACTATCTGCAACGGGGTCATCGCTAGCAGCGATTAAACTGGGGAAGAAATCAACTAAGTCTTCTACAGTTAATTCGATCGATTCAAAGGGTAAGCCTAAATACTCAGCCATTTGCTCGGCTTGATTTCGCTCGTCGAATTCAGGACGACCGGGATAACCGATGCTAAAAGCACAGAGGGTATCTTTATACTTAGGTGCGGCGAGTGCTGCGATCGCTCCCGAATCCAATCCGCCACTCAGTGCAATTGCGATCGGTACATCTGACCGTAATGTTAATTCTATCGATCGGTCTAATTCTTGGCGAATTAGCGCCACCGGATCGCCTTCAATTGGCGGGATTTTCTCTAAATTCCAATAACATTGGGGTTCTATATTTCCCCAATTTTCTAAGTCAAGTAGTAGATAGTGCGCTGCGGGTAATTTTACAACTCCAACCAGGGGTGTCAGCGGTTCTGGAACGTATTGATAATGGACGTATAAATCGATCGCTACCGGATCTAATTGGGGAGTTTCTGGTAGTAGCGTTAGCAGCGATTTTAGTTCGGAAGCGAAGTAGAACTTGTTCTCGTCGTGCCAGTAGTATAGCGGCTTTTCTCCCGTGCGATCGCGTGCTACAAACAGCTTTTTCCTTTCTCGATCCCAAATCCCAAAGGCATACATGCCTCGCAGTTTTTCCAAACAAGATACTCCCCATTGGGCATAAGCTGCCAAAAGTACTTCTGTATCGCTTTTGCTAACAAATTGATGTCCTAAATTTAAAAGGTCTTCTCGCAGTTCTAAATAGTTATAAACTTCCCCGTTGAACGTTATCCAGTACCGCTCGTTTTGGTAGCTCATCGGCTGATGCCCCAGCGGACTTAGGTCTAAAATCGATAGGCGGGTATGCCCTAAGTTTATCTGGGGTTCGCTCCACATTCCCCGATCGTCTGGTCCCCGATGCGCGAGTTTTTTTATAGCATTTTCTAATTTGACATCGAAGCTTGAATGACGAGTTATTCCCCCTACAATTCCGCACATTTTCTTTTTCCTTTTCCTTTGTTTTTAGCTCTTGAATCTCTCGGCAAACTCTGATTTCACTACCCTGATAATAATGCTTTATTTTCTGACTATATATCAATATTTTTCCGCTAATTTAACTTTTTTTAGCTTTCAATCAAAATCGCTTCATAAAATCTTTAAAATTCTTTGATTCACCTCTAGTTTTCTAGGGTTAAAAATAACCTTTCCTCGTTCGCTGTCACCTCCGCAAAAATACTGAACCCTAGTTTTAATTTATGACTTATGCGAAAAAGTACTGATATCATATCCTAGCACTCGGTAAGAGGATTCAGGGCGGGTGATACGATCGTCTGTAAAACCCGCCCCTGCAATCTTTGCTTGAGGAATTTAAAGGTATCCAAATTCTTCTAGCGTCCGCACAACCTTAGCGACGCTTTCGGCTTCGCTTTCCATATCTGTGCGACACAAGACCTCTGGTTTCAAAGGAGCTTCGTAGGGGTCGTCGATTCCGGTAAATTGCTTAATTTCTCCAGCCCGTGCTTTTTTATACAAACCTTTGACATCCCGCTGTTCGCAAACTTCTAGAGGTGCATTGACGTAAACTTCAATAAAGTCTCCGATGCGCTCCCTTACCTGTTGGCGAATATCGCGGTAGGGCGAGATCGCCGATACTAATACAACTACCCCATTCCGGGTGAGTAGATGCGCCACAAAGCCGATGCGACGAATGTTTTCGTCTCGGTCTTCTTTACTAAAACCCAAGCCTTTTGTCAAGTTCTGGCGCACGATGTCGCCATCGAGAATTTCTACCAGGCGGCGGCGCGATCGCAACTCTTGTTCCACCGCCCGACTAATGGTAGTCTTGCCAGCACCGCTCAAACCTGTAAACCACACCGTAACACCACGCTGGTGCATATTATTACTTCCATATTTTACGTACAATTGCTAATCGATCATACTTGAATTAACAGATATCCGTATTGCTTATGCCGCGCCTTACCCGTCGTGCTTATGAAATTTTACGCGCAGAAGTGGAAAAACTAGCTGGTAATGACCCTCTAGTACAAGTGCAGCGAGACATTGTGCTGAAGCGACTCGACAGACTGCGATCGCAAGATGGCGCGTTGGTTTCCTACGAACAATTGCGCGAGACAATTATCGACTTTTTCCCAAAATTCAGCGAGAAAGTACTTAAAAATGCAGCAAAAGCCAACCGTCCGCCCGGAGTGTGGAGCAAAATTAAATTTGCAGCGGTATTCTTAGGTGGAACGGCTGGGGTAATTTGGGTAGCAAACTTGCCTTATCCAATGGTTCGCAGACCAGTTGCAAAAGTAGCACCCATCTTGCTTTTACCCAGTTATATGAATATGGATTATCACTATCGGCAGGCGATTTCATTAGTGCAACAAGCCGATCAGTTGGTAAACCAAGCTACCAGTTCAGCCGACCTAAATTTGGGAGCAGAAAAAGTCAAAGCAGCACAAAAACATCTTGATGCTTTGCCAGTTTGGTTTTTAGATTATGAGCCTAAATACAATTTTTGGTTTGGTTGGCGGTTCACCTTCGATGAATTTCAGACAGCGCGTGCCAATATCGGGCGAATGGAAGCTAAACTGTTTCAAGAAAAGCAAGCACAGATGTTATTAGAACAAGGGGAAAAAGCGCTCAATGACGCCAAGCAACAGCACGGAAAAGCGCAGACTTGGACAGAGAGACAACAAGCGATCGCAGCATGGCAAGCGGCTTTAGATCAACTAGAACAAATACCATCAGAAACCCTTGTCGGACGCACATCAAAAACTAAATTAGCCGCGTATAACCGGGATTTTCAGCAAGTTGCCAGCGGCGAAAGTGCGAATAAGCGCACTGGCACTTTAATGGATGCAGCGCGAGAATTTGCCAAAGCAGCCGCGATTGTTGGTCAAAATCCCCCACATCCAGCAGAAAAGTGGCAACAAGCCGCAAATTTGTGGCAGCAAGCCATCGATCGACTGCAACAAATTACAATCGAAGATGCTGGTTATTTAGAAGCACAAAAATTACTAGCACAATACCAAACTAATTTGGGAACCATACAAAGCCGCCAGAAAGCAGAGTCAGCATCAAAAGCAGCCTTAGAACAAGCTAAAAGACAAATTCCTTCTTGGCAGCGGCTCAATAATTCAACAGAAAATGCAGCTTGGCAACAGGAAGGAATGGTTAGCCAGTTACAAGAAATTATCAATCAGCTAGAGCAAGTTCAACCAGGGACAACCGCTTATACACAAGCGCAACAATTGCTACAATTTGCCCGAAAAAGATTAACGCAGATGCAGACATCTGGACAAGAAACCGGGTTTAAGAAACCGGGTTTTTTAGAAAAACCCGGTTTCTGATATACCTACTGACCATCCCATGTTTGATAACTTCTGTACTTGCTAAAAACAGCATCTTGATGTTTTTGGGCAACTTTTAATAACTTGCCTTTTCTATCTAAAGCGGCATCGGCTAATTCAACTACCCACAAGTTGGGCATAGCTTGAGGTCTAACTGCTAGGATGTAAGCGAGGGCTTCTGCTTCAGATCCTGCACCGAGTAAGTGAGTACAAACTGTCAAAGCAACGGCTGAAGAACGGCTAATACCAGCTTGACAATGAATCAAAAGATTTCCCTCAATTTGGGAAATTTCAGACGCGAAGTCGATCGCATTGGCGATATCATCAGTTGTGGCGAGAACGTATTCCGGATCGTCGCAAGGTGTCTCGATGTCGTGAAACTCTAGCCGCAGTCGGTGGGGAATTTTCGTCCACCCTTCCGGCGGGGCGACGCCTGGGCTACCAATCGAAATCAGGTGTTTGATCGATGGCGCTTTGATCGTACAGCGAAAATGCTCGCTCGCTTCCGCACAGGAGGTAATAAACAGCGTGGGTAGTTTATCATTGTGGCAGTTGGTGACAACTCTCGCAGAAAGTAGTCGTTCTGTCTGCGAGTTGCTATCGAAATTAACCGAATCTTGCGGTAGTAAAGCTGGGGTATCCCCGTTTTTACTACCGATTTTCTTTAAAGCTTCGGCAGCACTATGGCGAACGGATTGCTCTTCATCGTTGAGTGCTTGTTGCAGTCCATCAATTGCTGCGGCATTGCCAATTTTCCCCAACGCAGAAGCAGCAGCACCGCGAACTCCACCGTTGTTATCTTTGAGACTTCGCAACAACCCTTCTACTGCACACCAGTTACCGATTTTCCCTAACGCAGAAGCGGCGCGCCAACGCACGTAAAAGTCGCGATCGCTTAGTGCTTGGCGCAGTGCCGGAATTGCGTCCTCGCACTTGATTTTCCCCAACACGGAGGCGGCTTTGGCACGCACTTGGGGGTCTTGGTGGGAGAGTGCTAAAATCAATCCAGCGATCGAGGTTTCGCTGCCAATTTGTCCCAATGCCCAAAGCGCATTTCCCCGCACAACTGAGTCTTCGTGAGAAAGCGATCGCAACAGTCCGCTAACAGCTTCTTCCGATCTAATTTCTCCTAGCGCATAAGCTGCTTGAGAACATATTGAAGGACTTTCATCTTTGAGGCTTTTCACTAATCGAGAAACCGCTGCTTCGCTTTTAATTTGCCCTAACGCCGAAGCCACGCGCCAACGCACGTAAAATTCTTCATCCTTGAGCGCTTGGGCGAGTTTATCCACTGCTGTTTTAGCGCCGTTTTTTCCTAATGCGGCTGCTGCTCTCCAACGCACGCTGGCATCTTTGTGATTTAATGCTTCTATTAGGGCTCTAATCGCTCCTTCAGTACCAATTTGCCCTAATGCCCAGGTTGCCCAAATCCGCACTGGGGAAACATTATGCTTGAGCGCTTGTTCTAGCTTGATAACTACTGCTTCGGTGCCAATTTGTCCTAATGTCCAAGCTGCCCAAGCACGCACCGAGTTGTCTTGATGTGCTAGTGCTTGCAGCAGTCCGGTAGTGGCTGTATAAGAGTCTATTTTTGCTAAAGCACGCGCAGCAGTGGCGCGAATTAGCGGATTTTCGCCCATTAAGGTTTGTAGCAGCCCAGCCGTGTTACTGCTAGATTTTTGAGAAAATTGCGGCTGGAATTGCATTCGGTTATCGGTTTCCATATTTACTTATTGTAGAGCGATCGCTTATACGCTTATTTTGATTCTGGCATTAAACTATGCTGCTGCCAAGTCCATCAAACCTGGAATTTAATTGTATTTAAACTCCTGTTACTTGCGTTAAATTGTAAAAACAAAATAAATTAGTAGCGTTCTCGCGCTAACTATTTGAGATTTTATTTTTTAACGAACCGCTCCAGGCGCTCCAGGACGCAGAGAAAGAAAAAAGAGAGAATTTTACCAACAATTTGTCTGATAGAATAAAATAGGGAATGGTTTAAAAAAAAGCGATCGATCTATCAGTGCTTAGGGTGCGATCGCGCCCTAGAGTTTAAAACATGGGTTGACTCGTCAGCCGGATCAAACAGTAATTTGAACTCAGACTTTGGCATAAACCGCTGCAAAACTCGCCAGGTGTACTTCCCCGTCACGACGGTTGTAAAAACGCGCCACCGTATAGTGACGAGCGTCTGGTAACATCAGAATAATTGCCCAAACACGAGCATATTTTTGGATTTTGTGAGTTTGTTGGTAAGTCATAAATTTTGTACTCAATCGGTAGATCGCGAACGCAAAAATAGGTAAGCTTTAGCGAAGCAAGCCATTAGGCTGATCGCCAATCTCGCCAGCAAAATTTAGGTAAACGAAAGGTTCGTTCTTACGGTAAAGTAAGCTTTTGAACTTAACGTAACCTTGCGTTGCGATAGCTGATAAAAAGCAACAGCCACTCATGTCAGGGCGAGCAATACGCCCCTACACTGTTTCTGGTGCGGTATCGTGAGACACTTTTAGGGAAGACCAGTCAGCTAGGTTGCATCCTGACGGGAGCTTGTTTAACTGCCTGGTCTTTTATGCGGTCATTTACTAGAAGTTTACGTCCGATACCCCCGGATTTCAAGACGTAAGCTTCAAGAATATTACGTCTGGTATGCAAGAAGAAAATCAGGATAAGTCTCCGTTGAGGCTACTCAGGGAGCAAAATCAGCTAACTCAATATGAGTTAAGGCAACTCATCGGAGTTTCCGAACGCAGGTTGAGCGATTGGGAAAACGGCAAAGCTAAGCCAAACCTGGAAAATGCTGTGGCGTTGGCGCGTGTTTATCAGGTTTCGCTGAAGGTGATTTGTCAGTGTTGCGGGATTGACGTGACGGGTGTTCCTGGTGAGTAGGTATTGTAAAACTTGACTCAACTCTATGCCAGGAATAGACATCTATGCTAATCTATTACCTGAGAGCCAATAAAAGGTCACCTCAGTAGAGATTAATAAAAAATCTTAATCTGGTCAAAAAGTAATCCCAATTCAATCAACATTGATGAGGGATAGGGGGTGTCTTATCGTACATCCAAGGCGAATAACGCCTGTGTTCCCCACACAATTGGGTTCTTCACGGCGTTGCTTAAAGCCCTAGTAGGTGGTCAATCGCTATGTCTATGATTGTCCATACGAAAAGGAACTATGAGAGCCGCACTATCTCATTTGAGATCTTGCACCTGTGCTTTCCTCCCGCCGTGGACTCAAGTCCAAGGGCTTTTAGCTAAAGTCCACGCTTTGTGGACTCTTGGCGTTTTTCTAGTCCTCTTTAGAGGACTTTCGCTATTAGCCAGAGAATTCATTCTCTGGCGGGTTCAGTGGTTGATGCAATGACTCTGAGAAATATTTAACTATTCTGCTTCAATGAATCCTTTAATTGTCTCTACTGAAATGCTGACGGCACCGATTTTTAAAGATTGCATCTAAATGCCTGTTTCAATGCCTCAGTTCCACCAGCTTTTAAAGCATTCAACAACCGCGCTTTTATTGTGGGATTGCGCTTGATTTCTTCGTGAATCGCTGAAACTACAACAGCTTGATTGTCAGATTGGACGATTGTTTGGTTATTTTTAGCTAGTTGTTCTAGCAATTGCTGAATTTCGGCTGCTGATTCAGCGAGATTTTGTTTTAGGGCGTAGTTATGTTGAGTGCCGATATTATTAACAATGCCAATATCCCCCGCTAAATCCCGCGTCGTGAAAATCATCGGCGTCACGCGCTGGTATTTCTCCCGAAATATCTTGACATCTTTTCTCGCCTCTTCATCTGGCAATTCATTCCACCCATCGACAAGCAGCAAAAATCTTCCCGCCAACAGCAGTTGTTCAATCTCCGCCTCGTTTAACCTGCATCGATGCTGAAACAAAAAATCGCCAATAATCCGCAATACCGAAGTTTTATAGGGTTGCAGTTGCACCAAAACCGGGATTTTCCCTTGCGGCTGCGTTTTCGCTTTCTCTGCCTCTTCCCACAATAGCCGTTCTGGGGCAGTCGATTTCCCCGAACCGGGTTTTCCCACCAATAAGACATGATTTTCCGCATACTTGCGTAATCCTTCGAGTACCTCCAGCCGTTGGACTTTTTCTGTTTCTGCTTTTTCTTCTGGTGACGGTATCGTCTGCACGATCAAGCTTAAATTCAACCGTCGCGGCGGTTGCTTCTTTTCCATGGGTTGACCGTGTAAAGCATCGGTTGGCGTATAAAAATCCTGCCAACCCAGATATTTTTCGTCACTGCAAATCGATTCCAGATCTGCTTGAAAATCGGTGCTGTCAGCGGCAGCCATGTAAATTAATTAAGCGAGAGAGAAAGCGCTCTCTTCTATATTACTCACTCAAAAATCTATGACCTGGATACTCACCAACGATGACGGAATCGACGCCCCAGGCATCAGGGCGCTACTAAAAGCTGTAAACGGCCCTGGCGTAATAGTCGCCCCCAAAGACCATTTATCGGGATGCGGTCATCAAGTCACCACCACTGGCCCCATTCACGTCCATCGCCGGGGGGAAACCGAGTATGCTGTAGGCGGCACTCCCGCAGATTGTACCCGCCTCGCCTTAACACATCTTTGTCAAAATGTCAAATGGGTACTTTCTGGCATCAACGCGGGGGGCAATATGGGAGTTGATGTTTATATTTCCGGGACTGTGGCGGCGGTGCGAGAAGCGGCGATGCACGGTATTCCCGGTATCGCGGTTTCCCACTATCGCAAAGGCAAGTTAAATGTAGATTGGGATACGGCGGCAAGGTGGACGGCTAAAGTATTGGATGAACTGTTCAACCTTCCCATCGAACCGGGATGTTTCTGGAATGTAAATTTACCCCATTTGTTACCAGGAGAACCCGATCCGGAGATTGTGTTTTGTCAACCTTCGACCCAACCTTTACCCGTAAATTATCGAGTTGAAGGTGATGAATTTTACTACGTGGGCGAGTATGCAGCGCGCGATCGCACTCCCAACACCGATGTAGATGTGTGCTTTTCCGGCAAAATCGCCGTCACGTTATTGCGACTGTAGTTGATCGCGGATGGTGCGTTACGCTGTCGCTAACGCACCCTACGCTGCTGATTGGTGCGAGAGGTTTATTAGTCATTGGTTGCGTACGCTCGCTCCTGTAAAATTTCTACAGGTAATCGCAGAACGAGGAAGAGGCACAATGCGGATTTTAATCATGGGGGGAACCCGCTTTATCGGGGTTTATTTGACAAAAATTCTGGTGGAACAAGGCCACGAAGTTGTATTATTTAATCGCGGTAAGAAGCCAGCACCTGTAGAAGGAATCCAACAAATTCACGGCGATCGCACCGACGCCGCCCTACTGAAAGAAAAGCTATCCGGGGAAAACTTTGATGCGATTTTTGATAACAACGGACGGGAATTAAGCGACACCCAACCCCTAGCAGAAATCTTTAAAGACCGGGTGCAACACTTTGTTTATATGAGTTCGGCTGGGGTTTATTTAAAATCCGACCAAATGCCCCACATCGAAGGCGATCCAGTCGATCCAAAAAGCCGTCACAAAGGCAAGCACGAAACCGAAACTTTTCTCGCAGAATTGGGTTTACCTTGGACTTCGATTCGCCCGACTTATATTTATGGCCCCCAAAATTATAACGATTTAGAGGCTTGGTTCTTCGAGCGAATTGTGCGCGATCGCCCCATTCCCATCCCTGGTAACGGATTGCACTTCACCCAATTAGGTCATTGCAAAGATTTAGCCTATGCAATGGCGGCTGTACTGGGAAATACTCAAGCAATAGGTCAAATTTATAACATATCCGGCGAGCGATTCGTTACCTTTGACGGACTCGCACGCGCTTGTGCAACTGCTGCCGGGAAATCCGCCGACGAGGTGCAAATTGTCCATTACGATGCGAAAAAATTCGACTTTGGCAAGCGCAAAGCATTTCCCATGCGAGTGCAGCACTTTTTCGCGTCGGTTAATAAAGCGATGACCGAACTGAATTGGAAACCAGAATATGACTTAATTTCGGGTTTGAAAGATTCGTTTCAAAACGATTTTCTTGCGTCTGGGCGCGATAAATCTGAAGTAGATTTCTCAGTCGATGACGAGATTCTTAAAGCAGTTTAGAATTAGGCAGAAACCGGGTTTTTTCAAAAAACCCGGTTTCTTTGGTGTCGAGGTACAGCCTTAAGGCTTTGTTTGTGTAGCGGCAGCATTAATGCTGCCGCTACACAAACAAAGGTCTACCTTTTATGGCTGCAATCCCCTCTATGAATTATGCTTTAGTATCCACATCTAACTCTTCGTGACGCAGTGTTTCTGTTGCTTCGATCGTATCGCGCTTCACTTCTTTTCTGACATCAACTTCTTCGCGCACGAAGGCTTGTTTTTTGATATCAGCCGTTTCTTCGTAGATTTCCATTTGCGCGACATAGCCTTCTTTAAAAGCAGAATTGTCTGGAAATACGGGAGTATCTACGCTTTTTGGAGTCGTGCGCTCAATGATAACGCGCTCTTTTTCTACAGGAACCGCAGTGCGTACAGTTTCGGTTTCAACTCGCTTACCAATTGTTACTTCCCCAGTCTTGCGACGGCTTTTATCTACGATCAGTTTTTCTTCGTAGAGTCTAAACTTTTGATGGTCGCGATCGCTCATCTGGTACAATTGGGGCTCATGCTCGTAAGTATAACTATTGCGGTCATAAGCAGCGGCAACAGGTGCGCTGACAACGGGTGCTGTTTCTACAGGCGGTGACGCTTCTACGGGGACTGTCGCTTCCACAGTTGGAGTGCGATAAACGCGCCGCACTCGCTCCTCGTAATCATAATCTACCGTCATGCTGTCATCGTATTCTGGTAGTCTTTCTGCTTGTTCTTTGCTCGTAATACCTATAGCATTAATACGCTGATATTCAACATCAACGCTACAACGACCAACTGGAAGCAAGACTTTTTTACCAAAAATCCAGAAACCCGTGTCAATTACAAAATATCGGAAACGCCCGGTTTCATCAACTAGCACGTTATGAATTGTGCCAATTTTTTCATCTGTTTTTCCGGCATAGACAGGAATCCCTTTGACATCTTCGCCGTCAAAAACATCTTGCCGGTAGTTGGGATTGAAATCCTCTATTTTGTACAGTGCCATTCTCGTTTCCTGTAGTATCTACATTAACTTCTGCATCCACTTTAGATAGATCTTCAATTTATTCCTTCCTTCTTTTGACTGAAATTGTATTACGTTTATAGGTAGAACTAGAAACCCGGTTTCTCAGAGAAACCGGGTTTCTGGAGCGGGAAACAAATCTCTGTTAAACTCTCATTTTAGTCATGCATTGTTGTTAGATAGATTTTGAGGCCACAAATAAATCGCACCAGAAATTAAGGTGAGGGCAACAGAGATCCAGAAAGTGATGAGAGAGGGTGTTTGCCAAACTTCAGGGAGAGGAGCAATTAAAAGTGCGATCGCCACAATCTGACTCACCGTTTTCAGCTTACCCCAGATATTGGCACCGGAGATGGTTGTTTGGTTGACGCGCCAGCCTGCGATCGCTAACTCCCGCCCTAAAATGAGAAACACTCCCCAAGCTGGCACTTGCCCTAGTTCAATCAACGCCAGCAATGGTGCCAGAACCAGCAATTTATCGACCAAAGGGTCGAGAAACTTACCTAAATCGCTGATTTGGTTTAATTTCCGCGCCAAATAGCCATCCAACCAATCAGTACCGGCGGCTACGATAAAAATTGCCACGCAAATCCAGCGCATTTCAACCGTTGGGTTGTGCAACCCGTAGAGGATAAAAGGCAACCCCAGCAAGCGGGAGAAGGTAATCCAGTTGGGAATGGTCATGAATTTTGAGCCATCAGCCATCAAATCTCAGCTTAGCTCATATTACAGGCAAAGGGAATTTGCTTACGGGGCGGGTTTTACAGACAATAGACCTGTTCTGAAAATACGCAGGTGAGTAGGGGCACGGCATGTTTTAGCTGATCTACTACCCAATAACTTGATATTGCCGTGCCCCGACAAAAGTGCCGGGAAATAAATTTCGGGATCTAGGGGCACGGCATGTTTTAGCTGATCTACTGCCCGATAACTTGATATTGCCGTGCCCCGACAAAAGTGCCGGGAAATAAATTTCGGGATGTAGGGGCACGGCATGTTTTAGCTGGTCTACCGCGCCGGATAACTTGAGATTGCCCTGCGCCTAGTTTCGGGGCACGGCATGTTTGAGCTGGTCTACCGCGCCGGATAACTTGAGATTGCCGTGCCCCTACCCGTGCCCCTGCCACAAATATCCAGGGCTAAAACACAAAACCCCCCTAAAAAAGGGGGGTTTAAAAAGCCACAAAAAGTTTCCTAAATGATTGGTATAACAGAAGCACTGAATAACAGGTAAATGCACCACTGAGGATCGAATTGATTTACCCCGTAGTCTTAACCCAAACTGCCCTAACTAGCAAGCACCACTCTTATTCAAGACAACGGGGATAGTTTTCAGAATTAGGTGGATGTCGTAGGCAATTGACCACTTATCCTGGTAGTCCAGATCCATTTTGACGATATCTTCAAAATCTTTAACGCTAGAGCGACCGTTTGCTTGCCACTCGCCAGTAATACCCGGTTTAACTCTCAATCGTTCCCAGTGGTGGGGTTCGTACTTCATCACTTCATCTACGGTAGGCGGACGAGTTCCCACCAAGCTCATATCTCCCTTCAACACGTTCCAGAATTGGGGTAATTCGTCTAAACTGGTGCGGCGCAGAAACCGACCGATTTTGGTAATGCGAGGGTCGTTTTCGTTCTTAAAAATATGACCTTTGGCTTGATTGCTAATCAGGTGTTTGAGTTTATCCGCACCAACTATCATTGAGCGGAATTTCCAAATGCGGAAGGTGCGACCGTTAAGACCAACGCGAATTTGACTGTATAAAATTGGTCCTGGGCTATTGAATTGGTTAGCGATCGCAACAGGAACCGCCACAAGGGCTGCAATCCCCAATCCTACCACAGCTCCTGCAATATCAATCAGGCGCTTGGTTGTGCTTTTAACAGAGGGATGGATGTCTTTTCTCACTGCACGAACCCGGCGGCTTTGGGGAACGAGCGTGGGTTGAATTAGATTGGTAGTAGGCAGGTCAGATGTAATCATCGCACTCGCGGTCAGCTTCTGGGGTTTATCTTTCTTCTCTTGCCAATATAACCAGAGTTGCTCGCCCACGAAATTGGTGAAACTACAGATTCACCAAATCTTTTCACTCGCAAGATGAAATGTCAAGTTTCGATGATTCTATTTGCATATTTACCGATATAAAGTTGCAGTTAACCCCATTATGCTGCTACCAAGCTTTCCCTAATTTCTCCTATTTTTTGCTGGTTTTACTAGACAATTTATACCAAATCCATGGTTCTTACCCCGATTTTGTTTTTGGCTACAACCTTTTAAAGTCTTTGCACGCAAAGTTTTTACAACAGGCGCGGTTATTCGAGCATCAAGTATAAATCGCAACTCATTAGTATATTTAACCATCACCTGTTGACGGTTGGGGTCAACCAGTAAACGCCTAATGGCTCCTCGAAGGTTTGGCGGGTTGGCTCCAAGACGGCATTAAAATAGCGGCGCAGGCGATCGCCTGTTTCGGCATTGAGGCAATAGGTTTGATTGTCTTGTTTATGGAACAGCGGTGCAGATGCGTTCGCCGCATTCTGTCGCGACGCCTCGGTTAGCATTAACGCATCCGCATAAGAAGGAACAATTCCAGGGGGAAGATAACCTTCTAAGTAAGCGAGGATGCGTTGCTGACAAGCACCCGTATTAATTCCCCGCCGCTCGAGTAACTGGGTAATTTTCCCTACTGAGAGGGGTTGCTCGCGCAAGCTACGTAAAAGTTCTAACAGTAGAAAATAGTCTCCGTACTGGTGTCGGGGTGCATCCAAAACTTGGGGATATAGGGGCAAAGTAACCAATCCCAAAGCCACGCTGGCGTTTTGGTTGGTGTCTTGAATTAAAGTAGCATTGGGGAGTTTTTGACGCACCCACTCTCGCATCGCATCGATGCGAGCCGTTCCACCCGTACAAATTACTTGACGAATCGATTCTACCGCCACACCCTGGCGCACGAGCAAAACGTTCAGTTCTCGATTGAGGCATTGAATAAAAGGTGAATAAACCAGGTTTTCCAATGCCTGACGCTGCAACACCCAACGGTATCGATCGATTTCTAACGTAGAACTGTCTTGATGTTGAAGGTTCAGCTTTACATGCTTTGCTGCTTCTAAAAGTATTTGTCCGACGGGGGAACTTTCTAAGATTTGCTGCAAGCGATAGCGCGTCGCCAGATCGGGTTCTCCCGGTAATGGCAACTCTAAGGAAGAATTTTCTGGAGCGATTAATCGCTCCGCAATCCTGCTTGCTTCATCTTTTAACAGTAGCTGGCAGATAATATCTTGGTCGATAAAGTTGCCCGCATAGGGAAAACTACGGCAAGCGAAGTCGGAGTAAGATAATGAGGTAATATTTTCTGGAATTTCTACCAGTCCCAGTTCAGTTGTGCTGGCTCCTGCGTGGATAATTAAAGTATCTCCTTGCCAACTGACGTTAGCTTGCACTAACTGGGCAAGCGCCGAAGCGATCCCTTCCTCCACAAAGCAAATTTGTTCCGGATTTTCGACTAAATTTGCCCCTAAAATTGCTTCTCGGACGTTAAAGCGGTATGCTTCAGGCCACTCTGCGGGTACTGATGCGATCGCGCCTGCCAACTCCAAGAGCGCCTGATTAAGGTTTTCTGATGCCAAACCTACCGCTGAAATTGAAACTTGGGACTCGACATTTTCCGGCTTTTCTGCGTTTGGTTTGAGGGTTGAAAGCAATGCTTGCAGTGCTTTTCCAACCCAGTGTAAGGGAACCGCATGATTCGATTGCTGTATCGCTGGTTCCCAATTGCCTGTTTCAGATGAGTAATAAGGAAGGCCAATTTTCAGATATTGCTTAAAGTTCTTTAGCAATATCCTCGACTCTCTTTCTGGAGTCATTAAAAAAGTAGCGCTTTCACTATTTTCTTGTTGCAGGTAAACTTCAGCGGGTAGGCGAAATAACGGCTCGCTTTCATCCATCTGTCCCGCCATTGACCAGGTAATGGGATAAACCTGGCGGGTTTTGCCATTCAATAATGCCGCCGACAGTCCGGTTGTACCAAAGTCAATTCCCAAATACCAGAAGCGAGGGGGTGTTAATGGAACGGCATCAAATGAGTTAGAGAAAGAATCAATCTCTGTTGCTGCTGCTTTCCTCAATTCCTTCGTTGCTGCTTTTTTTTCTGGTTCTGGTTCGGGTGGCTTTAAGTTATCAACTTCCGGTTGAGCCAACTCCGCTTTAATATCTGAAACAGCCGGTCTTGGGTCTTGATTCGAACCGCCAAACAGTTCATCAAATTCAGCCAAAATATCATCAGGGATTGCACCAGCGACTTCTTCTTCAAGAGCAGTGGCGGCAGATGCACCCACTACCTGATCGCCAGCGTTTGCTGCTGGCATTTGTGTCTGAGGTATTGCTGACTCTGCTTCTACTGATTCCCCTAAAGTTGTAGCAATTGGTTCTGGGTTCAGATCGGCTTCTATCTGCTTGATCGAGGTCGGCAATTCCTCTACAGATTCGTCCAACTCCGGTGACTGGGGTTGCTTTAAAGTAGAAACATCGGTATCGAGGGGGGAAGAATCCTCCAGTTCCTCCTTGTCCGTTTCATCACCAAGGGGTTGCGCTTCTACCGGGTTGATTAAGAGTACCTCCTCTTGGGGTGGACTACTTTGACCCAGGGCAGAATTTTCGATTAAATCGGTCAGGGTGCTAATCGTATCGACCTTTTCTGCCTCGCCGATACTGCCTGACGACCTTGCTGGCGGTTGGGTGCTGGCGCTTTCTGTTTGCGCTACCAGCGCCGCCATTCCCCCATAAAGCGCTTCTGGTCTACTTTCTCTTTCTCTACTTTCCTTCTCCGTATCCTTACGGTTGACATCAGACTGCGGTTGTTGTTCAGATGGACGCCACTCAAAACCGGCATAGGGTAGGAGTATGTCGTCAGGATGGTACTGCTTGAACCGAGAAGGAGTTGGCTCGGATAATCCTGGTGCTGATGGGGAGGCGGTGGTTGTTTCTGCCGTTGCGGTGGCGGTAGCCTGTGCGTCAGCACTTATCGCACTGCTGGTATATTCTTGGCTCGCTCTAGCCGCTTGCTCTAATTCCTGCTCGATCCCAGCGATCAGATCTGTCAACATTGCCTCGCTCTCCGCGCTGAGGCTATGCATTTTCTCCAGTCCCTGAGAAAACGACGACTGATACTTTTGCATATTCACTTGTAGCGTTTCAAACATTAAATTCAGTTTGGCATCGAGGGACTTCAACAGTCTATCCAGCCTTGCTTGCTGTTTCCGCAGTTGAGCGGCCTGCTCTTGCCACTGGGGATGCCAAGTTACATCTGTTACTTCTACATCCGGGGAGGGACTATGGGGAGATTGGTCGGTTACCAACTCGGTTTCTAGATGGGAGAGGGTTTGTACGATTTGTGGCGTGAGAGTTTCCTGTAAGTTACCCATCAGCGCTTGAAAGAATTGGGCGATCGCTTGCTGCTTTTGTGTCGATTGTTGGGGTTGGGATAAGTAATTTTGTCGCTGTTGCTCTAGTTGCGCGATTTCTTGCATCAGAGCTTGCCGTTGCTGACGTAAAGCGGCTATCTCGGAGCGCGCTTGCTGCAATTGTTGGTTTGAAGCCTCTTGGGAGGATGGCTTTGGCTTTGGCTCAAATGCTGCTGCTCTCGCTATTTGTTGTTCGAGAGAAAGGAGGTTGCTGCGAACTAGCTCTAAAACCCGACGCTGTTGAGCGGTTGCTCTAGAATTCAACCAACCCAAGCCAAAGGAGCTGGATTGATTGAGTACGGCGTCAATCTCCGCAATCATTGCCTGAATTTGATCCGTCTGGAACGTCACGATTGACTCCCTTGTTAGAATTGACACTCCCCGCAGCGAGCCCGAAGGGGGATGCTTTGTTCAATGATGATGCATTTTGTCATCAGTAGTCGGTAGGGTTGAAAAGACCCCCAATGGTTACTTGCCCTGCGGATATGCAAATTTAAGGTTGGGCAGTGGATGCTTTTGTCGCGCGTTAAGAATTATCAAGGTGAACTACCTACGCTCCCTTTACAGGTTAGCGTAGGCTTCCCAATTCACGGGGAGTAGCCTCATCAGTAGTGGACTTACGCCCAAACCTCTTTGGTCTTACACTCCCTCCAAGGGCAGAAGCGCTGGTTCCCAACGCCAAAATCCGTAAGCCTTCATTTCTGATATTGATGGCGGCATTAATCTCTCGGTCATGTCGATTACCGCAGTGAGGGCAAACAAACATCCTGATAGACAAATCCATCTTTGGTATTGATAGCAGTGTCTCTGAACAAAGGTGTGTTGAAGGAAAGAATCTATCAATTTCCAAGTATACTTTTCCAACTGCAGCAGCTTTGTATTTGAGCATGGTGCAAAACATTCCCCAGCCAGCATCATAAATACTTTTGGCTAGATTATGATTTTTTACCATATTCTTCACTGCCATATTTTCCACCACAATTACTTGGTTCTCGTTGACTATCTTACGGGATAGCTTGTGGAGAAAATCTTCTCGGATCCGAGATATCTTTGAGTGAACTTTAGCTACGGCAAGTTGAGCCAAGCGGCGTTTACCTGTAGTCTTATCCTTTTTACGGCAGAGTTTACTTTGCTTGCGTTTTAGGTTCTTTTCTCTCTTGCTTAGGTGTTTAGGATTTTGATACTTTGAGCCATCTGATGTGACGACAAAATCAATTATTCCTAAGTCTATTCCTATTGCTTTACCATCAGTTTTAGAATCAGGCTGTGAGAGAAAATCCTCAATCAATAACGAAGCATAATATTTACCATCTGGTATTTTTGACAAGGTGACAGTCTTGATTTCTCCTGTAATACTTCTGTGAATTTTAGCTTTCACCGTTCCCAGTATACCGGGAAACTTAATTTCGCTATTACTCAAAACCTTTACGTTCTGAGGATATTGAAGTGACTGTCTACCATGTCTACTTTTGAAAGTTGGGTATCCTGCCCTTCCGTCAAAAAAATTGATAAAGGCTTGAGACAAGTTCAGCACGGATTGTTGCAAACACTGCGAATAGCAAGTCTTTAACCATTCGTACTCTTTTTTCCATACAGGCAGTTGCTTTTTCATGGTGAGAGTAGATATCCCTTTGCCAGTGTCCTTGTAAGTTTGGGACATGGTGACAAGAGACTGGTTCCAGACCCAGCGAACACAACCAAATGCTTGCGCTAGATGCTGTTTTTGCGATTCGGTTGGGTAAAGTCTGACTTTAACTGCTCTCAACATGATTCTACCTTTATCACGCTTGTATAAGTATGATAACTGCTATTCTTGTGCAACACAATCATATTGGGCAACTCCGTACCTCCTAGCCTGAGAGATTCATCCCACGCTCACCATATCGGGTTGAGACGTGGGGCTTCTCGCGATTTAAGCTAAAT
>NZ_JBHFNP010000019.1:0-72954 GCF_041929235.1 Microseira sp. BLCC-F43 | reverse complement strand
TTTTTTTTGTTGGGGGGGGCTGTCCCCCCCCCCAATTTTTTTATTTTTGTTTGGGGGGGGGGGGGCCCCCCCCCCGCCCCTTGTTCAGTTTATTTATACTCACCTACTTAATATCAATTCATCCTTACATGGCGAAAGTTGAGAATTGATGTCAATACATAAAAAGGTTTTTACGTCAAGAGAAAGATGTATTGACTGGAAAGATTGTGCGAATATCAACTAAGAAAGCTTAAAAACGATAAGGAACAAAAGATATGGTACAAACTCTTGACGACACCAAGCGCATGGCGATCGCAATGGAATTAGCAGACATGAAAGAAGTGCAAAACCTGCTAATTGCCAACGAAGAAAAGCTGATTTCTGCCATCGGCGATCAAGAAATTCGCAAGCGCTTCGAGCATATGCTGGAAGACGATCGCAAGAACATGGGCGTTCTAGAAACCGTCATGGTTCAATACGGCGTCAAAGCAGAACCCCGCGATACGATTAACAAGATGGTAGAGAAACTTCAGCAAATGATGGAAGGGTCCGAATTGACGCTTTACCAAAAGGCATTTCAGCACGAATTGCTGAAGCACCAACAGGTAATGACCGGACTGTTAATTCACAAGGTAGCTCAAGTTGTGGGTGCCGATGTTGCAGTTGCGATCGCGCCGTTAAATACGATCAACTTTGAAAACCGCGCGCACCAAGAACAACTCAAAGGAATACTCGAAATTTTGGGAACCCGCGAACTAACTGGCAAAGATCCGGATCAAGGACTTTGGGGACGAGTGCAAGATGCGATCGCAGCTTTATCAGGCGTGTTTGGCAGTGCCGTTACCCAAACTTCTGATAAGCAGGATATGGACATCCGAGATCTGATCCGACTCGACCACAACAAGACCAACACCATTTTCACCGAAATCGGCGCGACTGACGATCCGCAAAAGATCCAAGAATATTTTGGGCAGCTTTATAAGGATCTCACTGTTCATGCGATCGCAGAAGAACAAGTCGTTTACCCCAAAGTTCGCGGTTTCTACGGCGACGACAACACTCAAGAATTGTACGACGAGCAAGCCCAAATGAAGCAGATGCTCGACGAAATCAAATCGATGAGTCCTTCTGCGCCTGAATTCAAAGACAAAGTCAAGCAATTGATGGACGTAGTTGGCGATCACATCCGTCAAGAAGAAAGCACTATGTTCGCGGCAATTGGTAACAACTTGAGCGCAGAGCAACGCGAGCAACTGTCTACCGAATTCAAAGCAGCTAAGAGCAAGATTCAAGACGAAATGGCATCTGCCATGAAGTAGAATCTTGCCAATCAAAATTGAGTCGTCAAAGCGGGTTTTATTGATGGGTGTCTCTACCAAGTACCTGGTTAAACAGCTAAACCCGCTTTTCTCTAATTCGAGTCCCAGTATCTCAATGGTGCAACAAAATGGACGTTTTTGAATTAATCAAAGCCGATCATCGCAAAGCTGAAGAACTTTTCTCAGCGATTGAAAGTGCAGATGACCCTACCCAACGCTACGATTACTTTCAGCAAATCTACCTTGAACTCAACTTACACGCTCAAACAGAAGAGTTAGTCCTCTACCCAGCCATGCGCGAATACGAAGAAACCAATCAATTCGTTGAAGCAGCTGAAGAGGAGCATGTCAAAGCCAAAGAACTGCTAGAGGAAATTAAACCTCTCGACCCCGACTCCTCGCAGTTTAAATCCAAAATTAAGAAACTGAAAGAAGCTGTTGAGCATCACGTGCAAGAAGAAGAAAACTCACTGCTACCTACAGTCAGTGAGTGCATGAAGAAAAAAGAATTGCAGCAACTTGCCCAAGAGTTCCAGCAAACAAAAACCAAGCTTCAGGAAGACATGGTTGCTACCCTTGTTTAATCAGAAACCCGGTTTCTTTCAGAAACCGGGTTTTTTTGACGCGAGAGAATATTTATTTCAATTAATTAAAGAAATTTCTCGACTCATAAACTACTTGACTCGCTCCTAAAAATCCCATACAATAAGCGGCATTTGTCTGATTTAAGGGTTAACTGTTAAAACAGAGTTATCCTTAGAACAATATCAAGAAAAAGGTATGAATTCTGATGAACTATTGAGCCTGTATGAAGCTGGAGAGAGAGAATTTTATCTATCCGACCTGAGTGGAGTCACCTTAAGCGAGGTGAATCTGAGCGGAATAGATTTGAGTCAGGCTAACTTAGAGAAGGCAATTTTAAGGCGAAGCAATTTAGCAAGGGCGATTTTGAGCCAAGCATTTCTAGGTGAAGCCGATTTGAGCGAAGCCGACTTGCGTAAAGCGGATTTAAGCGGAGCTGATTTACTTGGCACTGACTTAAGCAGAGCGAACCTGAGTTTAGCTGACTTGACTGCTGCCGATCTCAGGGGTGCCAATTTGAGTTTTGCTGACTTGATAGGGACTGACTTAATTGGCGCAGAACTGAGCCAAGCCAACTTGTATTTTGCTGACTTGCGCGGAGCATATTTGAATGGAGCCAACTTGAGTCAAACAAACCTAAGCGGCACTCAATTATTTGAAGCCGACCTGAGCGAGGCGAATATTTGCGAGGCTAATTTTCAAAAAATTATTTATAACCAAAACACTAAATTTCCTGAAGGTTTCGATCTAACCCAGTTTGAAGCTTATTTTATAGCCCCGGAAATATCGCTACCAGAAACAGATTTGAGTGGCTTTCAGCTTTCTGGAGTCAACCTGAGCGGGGCAAATTTATTTCGTTCTAACCTAACTCAAGCTAATTTAATGTGGGCTAATTTAAGCGGCGCTAATTTAAGTGAAACTAATTTAACTGGGGCTAATTTAACTGGGGCTGATTTAACCGGGGCTAATTTAACTGGTGCCGATCTAACCGGGGCTATTATGCCGGATGGCTCGCTCTATGAAGGTAAATAAATTTATGGCTGTAGGGGCACGGCATGTTAATAACCTCTGGGAGAAACCAGCAGAATTTTAAATGCCGTGCCCCTACTCACTTTTAAATGCCGTGCCCCTACTCACAACCTTCGATCAAACTTTTAAGCGTTGACAACTTCGCCGCCGTTGGGATGTAAAATTTGACCGGACATATAAGAAGAGTCATCTGAGGCCAAAAATACATAGCTAGGCGCAACTTCTACGGGTTGTCCGGCGCGTCCCATTGGCACTTGAGCGCCAAAACTTTCAACTTTATCTTCTGGGAAAGTGGAGGGAATTAAAGGTGTCCAAATCGGACCGGGTGCTACGCCGTTGACGCGAATGTTCTTTTCTGCCAAAGATTGGGAAAGCGATCGCGTAAATGCAACTATTGCTCCTTTAGTAGAAGAATAATCCAACAGTTGCTGATTTCCCTTATAAGCTGTTACCGAAGTCGTGTTAATAATGGCACTCCCTTCTTTTAAGTGTTTGAGTGCGGCTTTGGTGAGGAAGAACATGGCGAAAATGTTGGTGCGGAAAGTACGCTCCAACTGTTCGGCACTGATATCTTCGATACTTTGTTGCGGATGCTGTTCGGCGGCGTTATTGATCAGAATATCGAGTTTACCGAATTCTTGAACCGTCTTTTGTACCGCTTCTTGGCAGAACTTTTCGTCGCCGATGTCACCTGGGATGCACAGACACTTGCGTCCGTATTGTTCGACGATTTGTTTGGTTTTTTCGGCATCCTCGTGTTCGTTTAGATACACGATCGCTACATCAGCGCCTTCTTTAGCGTATGCGATCGCCACCGCACGACCGATGCCGCTATCGCCGCCAGTAATCAGCGCAACTTTATCCTGTAACTTATTGCAACCCTTATATTTCGGGTCGTCTACAATCGGTTGCGGCGTCATTTCCGCTTCGATACCCGGTTGACGATCCTGGTGTTGCGGTGGCTTTTGTCTTTGATTAGTTTGCATAAAATTCTCCTAGGGAATGCACGCGCTTTCGCGATCGCCTTGGAGCAAATGCATCCAAGGTTTAAGCACCGATGGTGACCCGATTCGGTGCATTCTATTGGCACGCTCAATCTACATCCACAGGCTAACAACGGCTCAAATTCACTTTATCGCTCTGGGGGTAGAAACCACCCAAGCAACAGATCGACCCTTAGTTGTATGAGATTTTGGGAACTTTATTGACAAAGAAATGGTCTAACTATTCTGAATGGGTGCGATCGTTCTCTATAACTGCCACCGCAAAATCAAGCAAACATCAGGGTAGCTGAAATTTAGCATCATTCCGTAAAAACACGGCTTATTCGGCTTTAATCTCGAAGATATCTTAAGATAGCGGCAATTATCGCCGATAGCGGGTAATATCTAAGTAAATTAATTCCTGACTTGATAGGTGTGAGTTTCGTGAGGTTATTATTTTCATGCGCTTACCTACTATTGCCATTTGTACCCTAGCTGCTTTGATAGCTGGTACTCTCAATGCCAAAGCTAGTCCGATTGAGAGCAACTCGACTTCCCCATCATCGATCGCGGGCGAGGAAACTCAGACAGCACAACAATCAAACCAGCTATCTGCCCAATTAAAAGAATCACGAGAACCTCAAGTAATCAATAAAACGAACTTTGTTTCCCAAGCATCGAGTACCGACGCCACCGGGTTGCAGGAGTTGCAGGCAAATCGAGAACCAGCGATTGACCCAGCTAGCTGCTTTGCACAAGCTTCATCGCCTGGATCGCAAGTCGCACAAGCACCCGTTAACTGCCCTCGTCCAGAACCGATTCCCCCCTTGCGAATTCCGGAAGTATCGGGGGAATTTGAATCTTCCCCCGGATTAAGCATCTACATCCCCGTGGGATTTGGCGCCGATAGAAACACTTTATTTGTCAGCGGTACTTATCAAACTTCCACTCGCGAACATAACGACGACGATAATAACGGGGCGTTTGGCGTTGGTCTTGGTTTAGGCGATGCGGTTAAAGGCTTTGGGCTGGAATTATCTTACGTGTTTGACGATTTTAATCAAGACTTCCCCGATGGTGGTTTAAACGCCAAGTTGCATCGTCGGTTTGGCGATGTGGGAATTGCCGTCGGTTACAACGGTTTTATCAATCTCGGTCGCAATGACTACGAACATTCCCGCTATGGGGTGATTACCGGCATTCTGCGGACGCGACCATCGGTGCGCCAACCTTTAAGCCGCATTGCTCTCACTTTTGGTGTGGGAGATGGACAATTTCGCTCAAATGGGGCAATTGACGCCAAGGAAAACAACGCCAACTTGTTTGGGAATGTCGCCATTCGCGTTGTGGAACCCGTGAGTGCAATTGTCGAATGGACAGGCGTAGACTTAGCAGCAGGATTTTCCATCGCACCCGTGAGAAACGTTCCTTGGGTGATAACTCCCGCCGTGCGCGATATCTTAGGTGCAGGCGACGAACCGCGATTTGTATTGGGTACTGGAATTTCAATTAAGTTTTAGATAGGGGAGTGTGACAATGCAAAAACAGGAAAAAGTAAAACATCTGCGGTTGAGTAAGAAGACGCAAAGACAAGGAGTTGGGGAGACGCGGAGAGCGGCGCTTCTCCAGAGCGAAGTATTTGGTACAGAGGCAGCGAATTTATTCGTGGAGAAGAAGAAAGGCATTTTTTGCTTGAATACCCTGCCTTTAGGCATGGAGTTTCCCCGCTCTCCCTTGTCACCCCGTCACCGCCTCCTCTCCAAATTGATTTCCTCGCTTTGCCTGGGAGCGGTTGTATCTTTTGCTACACCTGCTAAGGCAGACGGCAGCTTCCCCGATATATCGGGAACCAATGTTTGGAACAGTACCGCGCCGATTTTCGATCGCGGCGGTGGCGGGATAAACCCCCAACTTGCAGAACGTGCCAGACGGTTGAACCAAGAAGCCGATCAAGCTTATAAAGCTTGCGATGCAGCTGTTTTGGCAGCACAACAAGGTGGTACGAGAGGTCCGCGTCAGTTTTTACGCAACCCAGAAAATACCGATGCAGTATTTCCCGTAGCGTGTCAGCGATTGAACGAGTTGAGACAGGAAGCTGTCAACTTGAGAAGCCAATTAGAGGCAGCCGCCAAATCGGGTGGCAGTCCAGTGTTTCGGACTTGGTAAAGTTGCAATAGTTACCAATCCCATAGTGAGGAGAAGTTAGCATGGAAAAATTGCGCATGAAAGCAATTCGTTTAGCAGCGATCGCTTCATTGAGTGCTACTGGTGTATTATGTGCCTTCTCGATGCCGGTGAAAGCCCAAAACCCCCCACCGGCAAGTCAAGGCGTCCGGTTCGACGAAGAGACAGTCGTCGAATTTGAATTCAGAGAATCCCACGGTTACTACCAGTCAACCTTTGGCATTGTCAATTTAAACACAGGTGAAACCACAGATCTAATTGCCGAAACCAAACCCTTCGACGACTTTAACGATGTATCAGATCTCGACCGCGTCTCCAGCGGCAGAAACGACACCGGCACCCAGATGGATTTTTTAGGCACACCCGGTAACTCCGTACCCCAACCCGTGCGGCGGTTTACGTTTCAAGCGAATACCGCATATGCTTTTTACCTAAAAGTGATTGACCCCCGCAGCGGCAGGTTGAGAACTACCCTCTACTCCACCAGATTAGAGCAAATGGGTAACGGCTCAACCCCTGGTTCTACCCGCACCGTAGGTGGATTATCCGATGGAGTGGTGGGCGATCGCAAAGGCGTCCGCATCAACTGGGACGATACCGGACTGCCTCGACCCGGAAAAGACAACGACTTCGATGACTTTATCGTCGAAGCAGGTGGTTATTTAATCGCCTTCCCCTGCCCCAGAATCAGATAACAAAGAAACCGGGTTTCTTTAAGAAACCCGGTTTCTGTCTTTGAGTCAGTCGTATTGTATTGCAAAATTTCCGCTTTGCTTCAATTGCTCTATTAAGCGCGAATCACCAGAACCAAAAACATGTAGTACATCTTGAGCGCGAGTCATTGCAACATACAGTTTTTTCAGATCTAAAGCGGCTATTTCCGAATTTATAGCTCTATTATTATCATACTCTTGCACCCAAAGAATTAAAACTGCTTTAAACTCTAGTCCCAGTGATGTATGGGTTGTCATTATTCTGATACCGGGTATATTAACGCTGTATGTTATTTTTTCCAATCTCAGAGTTTCTGTAACCCAGTAGGTATCTAATCCCAGATTATTTAATCGCTTTCTTAGGTAATATAACATAGATCTGTCATGGTTCAAGACTGCTTCTAATCTATGCAATACAGCAATCTCTCTGAGTTCGTAGCCAAGTTTATGGAGTTTTTGAATTTGTCTAATAACTGATTCCACTTCCTGCTGTTTTGTATTGACAATATGCAAAACTGGGCGCTCGCCCTGGCGGATAGAAGCTTGAGGTTCAATTATAGGGAATGTCACTTCAGAATCATCAGTATTCCCTGTATTTATTATATTTTCTACTTCATGTGTATTTTTTACTAAACTCCACGCTGCTTCCAGTATCTCTTTTGTATTGCGGTAGTTTATGTCAAGATGGAATTTTTTGCTAGTTGTCCGACCAACTGCTTTGACTCCAACCGATTTCCACGAGAATCGAGGACGGCTGTAAAAGCTTTGCTTGCCATCAGATACGATTGTTAAATCGCCATTTTCAGGATCTTTCAAAGCAGCTACACAACATTTGAACCAATAAGGATAAAATGCTTGTGCTTCATCGACTAAAATTGCATCCCACTTCAGACCTATTGGTAATTGATTAAGTTTATTCAAAGCGATTTCTACTACATATTCCCTGTAATTTACTAAATGGCTTACCGTTTTATATTCTCTACCAAGGAGATGTTTTACCCAGGCATCAAAGTGCATTACATCAATTTTTTTAGGCAAGAGAGACTGGAAATAGGATGCCAGACCAATATTAAAGCAAAGAATCAAAATTCGCTGGTTTGGATTTCGATTTGCCAGTAATTTAGCTCTGGATAGTAAAACAAGTGTTTTTCCCGATCCAGCTACCCCATAAATTATGCGATGACCGCCACCAATAGACTTAACTATACACTCCTGACGATGATCTAAAGTCCTGATTACATAACTATTATCCCGCAGTTCAATGTTATCAGGAACGCTGTTAGAAGATGCAGGCACTTCTTTAATAGCTATTTCGGGGTAAAGAATGCCTTTGATAGTTTCAATTTGGTCAGGTGTGAGATTGAGGAAAGGCAACTTGTCAGGGAACATCATTTCTAACTGATTCACCAAGTCTATTTCAGATATGTTATCCCATGACAGTAACTCGTTTCGGTATATAACTTTTTCGTCGATTAATAGCTGAGAAATATTTGGGTCGCGAGCTTGATTTACTGTAATGTTGGACATCACAAGACCAATACCAACGGGGAAAGCTAACCTGACCTGGGCTGACCCATTTGGTTGGGTTAGTATTGGATAATGCTGAAGTTTATTCAAAAACTTATTTAAGTAGTTATCGACTTGCTTTAGAGAGGAATGTAGAACATTTATTTTGGCATTTTTTGTCTCATTTTCATGACGCGAACGTTTGCGAGTTCGCCTGACCTGACTCTCTGGAGAGGTTGGTTGAACATCTATTCGATTAATCTCCTCACTCCCAGACTTGATTGTGAAATTATCCCTATCCCCACTGCTTATCTGGTTAGGGAACCAATTTACTACCTTGATGAATAGTAGCCCAAACTTTGGCGCTAGAATGGTAAAATACGGTAAACAGCCTTGAGCATTTGGTTCATACCAGACATAGAATTCATTGGATAACTTTTCAGCAAGTATTTTGTACAAGGTTTTTTCTCCTTGACTTGCTCCCGATGGCAAAGAATCTGGAACTATTAATGCCATATACGCTGTTAACTCTTGGTGCTAATTATACAGAATCAAAAATTGCTCTACACTCTGACACAGCTAGATTCCCGAAAAACCGCCAACAAAGAAACCCGGTTTCTGAACGAATGTACAAAAGAAACCGGGTTGCTTTAAGAAACCCGGTTTGTAACGTCAGCGCCTCTTAAACGGCAGCCAATTCTTGATGTTCGATCTTCGTTCCTAATAGTTTAAGAAATTCAGCCAACCATTTAGGATGGGCAGGCCATGCGGGTGCTGTGACTAAATTACCATCAACCATCGCCTCATCAGCGGGAATATGCACGTACAAACCCCCTGCCCTTGTGACATCTGGACCGCAAGCTGGATAAGCAGTGCAACTTTTGCCATCCAATACACCTGCTGCTGCCAACACTTGTAACCCGTGGCAGATAGCGGCAATCGGTTTATTTGTTTTGGCGAAGTGGCGGGTTATTTCTAATACCTTATCGTTGAGGCGAATATATTCGGGTGCGCGTCCGCCAGGGATAACTAAAGCATCGTAGGCGGCGGGGTCTATTTGAGCGAAATTGGCATTTAAACTAAAGTTGTGACCCGGTTTTTCGCTATAGGTTTGGTCGCCTTCAAAATCGTGGACGGCAGTTCTTACTGTTTGCCCAGCGTTTTTATCGGGGCAGATGGCGTGAACCGTGTGTCCCACCATCTGTAAAGCTTGGAAAGGTACCATCACTTCGTAATCTTCGACGTAATCGCCAACGAGCATTAAAATCTTTTTGGCAGCCATGTTTTTAATTCTGATAACGCCATAATTACAGATTATTGTAATAGGTAATCGCTAAAAGATAACGGGTAGTAGGTTAATTTTTCCCACTACCCGCTATTTGATTAAGCGCAACCGATTACAAAACTGTGGTAGAGAATGGGTTAGCAGTCACACCGACAGCACCGGATCCGGCGATCGCATTGGGTCCGATACCGTTTACAACTGGTCCATTGATGTCATCCCACCAGTTATTGGTGGCATTCACCGCACCAGTACCGCCGTGGTATAAACCGGCATTCGAGTTGCCGATCAAGTTATTGTTGTTGACCCGGACAGTACCAGTGATATTGGTACCGTTGCGAATCGCCACTCCATTGTAGGAGTTGGTGATGACATTGCTTACCACATCTACGGTTCCCAGGGTCGGTCCACCAATAAAACCAGAATCCCGCAGTCGGATACCGCCCCGGTCGATATCGTCGATGATATTGGCGTTGGTGATATCGTTATTCTCGATCCGGGCGCTGCCACCGGCTAGCTGGATGCCTTGTTCTCCAAGATTGCTCAGGTTGTTGCTGTTAATGACACTGGCAGGATTGGTAATGGCATCGGCAACAATGCCGGGACCGGGTAGGTTGGCGATGGTGTTGTCTGTAATCCGGACTTGGGTGAACTGGAATGCTTGGATGCCGCTGGTTACATCGGTGCCCGCCGTGACCACATCGCGGATTAAGTTGTCGATGACAGACAGGGAACCGGCTGAAGAAGGTACGAACGTATCTAAATAGACAACGCCGCCGTTACTGGGACCATTGCCGGTGAATACATTTTGACGAATTACGAGATTGTCACTTTGGCCTTGCAGGCGGATAGCGTTCTGACCACCCATCTGAATTGTCAATCCCTCAATCGTGACATTATTGACACCAGCGTCGATCGTAAAAACAGGTAAACCAGCTGTGGTCTGAACAACCGCTGGAGAAACCGCCGAACCATTGCTGGTACTAACACCCGCATTCGGTCCGCGCAGGGTTAAGGGTCGGTTGATGGTAATAGTTCCTGGTTCGCTGTAAGTCCCCGCTTGGGCAACAATAATGTCGTTATCGTTAGCCACCGCAACCGCATCGGTGATTCGGTTGTAGCTATTCTGGAACAATCCGCTAGAGTTATACCGGAGAACTAAACCAGTAGATGCTGGAGTACCCACTAGCGGATTGTTATCTAGAAGCTGCACCACAGCAGTGTCAGCTGACCCTACTTGGTAAGTAACATCTTCAGCGATTTTGACGATCGCAGATTCAGTCGGTTCGTTGCGACCATCGAAGAAAGGAATGACATCGACAGGAGTAGCAAAAGATTGACCAGCAGCAAAGTTAACGATACCGCTCAAAGCAGCATAGTCGGTGCCAGGGGTTGCCGTACCCGTGACGGTGTAGCGGACGCTGAGCGCTTGGCTATTGTCGCCGGTGCGGGTAAACTGGAACGCGCCATTGCCCT
This sequence comes from Microseira sp. BLCC-F43, assembly GCF_041929235.1. Lineage (NCBI taxonomy): Bacteria > Bacillati > Cyanobacteriota > Cyanophyceae > Aerosakkonematales > Aerosakkonemataceae > Microseira > Microseira sp. BLCC-F43. The sequence continues at coordinate 61,901 of NZ_JBHFNP010000019.1, read as the reverse complement.
CGCCGCGACCCGGTTCGCCAGCCGTTGGGTCGATAGCACCAACAAAAACAACGGGTTTTAATGGTAACGCCGGAACGTCATTATCCAGAATGGTCAAGGTGGCAGTATTCTGCGTCCCAATAGTGGCACCGCCGGTAGGGTTGGTCAAGCTTAAATTGACCGTCTCTTCGTTCTCAACCAAGACATCGTCCACAATCGGAATTGTGACGATTTTGGGCGCAGTGTCCCCATTAGCAAATGTGACGGCGATCGGGTTATTGTTATAGTCACCAGGAGCGATCGCACTGCCATTGGCAAGGTTAACCGTAGCGCCAACTGTACCAGCACTCCCCCCAGTGCGCGTCACCGTTACTGCCAAAACGGGCGTACCATCTTCGTTGACGACAAATTGGGGGTTGCTAAACTGAAGCGTGCCCGGGGTGTCGTTGTCCACAATATTTAAAATGGCAGTCCCTTGAGTGCCAATAGTGGCGCCGCCGGTGGGGTTGGTTAAGGCTAAATTGACAGTTTCGGTGGGTTCTACTAGGGAGTCGTTGACGATGGGAACGGTGATAGTTTTGGGCGTCACATCTCCATTGGCAAAATTGACCGCGATCGGGGTATTGGTGTAGTCACCAGGAGCAGTAGCAGTTCCGTTAGTCAGGTTAATCGTAGCCCCAACAGCACCGGCACTGCCATCGGCACGAATCACTGTTATCTGAGCAATTGGCGTGCCATTTTCATCGACGCTGAAGACTGGGGCGCTGAACTGAAGGTTGCCCGCATTGTCGTTATCTACAATGCTCAAAGTGGCGGTATTTTGCGTCCCTAGTGTTGCACCGCCAGTGGGATTGGTCAGAGTTAAATTAACCGTTTCGGTGGTTTCAACCACAGTGTCATCTACGATTGGAACTAAAACGGTTTTGGGTGCAGTGTCCCCGTTGGCAAAATTGACCGTGATGGGAGCGTTGTTGTAATCAAAAGGAGCAACGGCAGTCCCGTTATTCAGGTTAACCGTGGCGGAAACCGCACCATTGCTGCCACCCGTGCGGGTAACCGTCACTGCTAGTACGGGCGTGCCATTTTCCAGGGTGACGAACTGAGAGTTGCTGAACTGAAGCGTACCGGGGACGCTGGTGTCATTATCTACAATCGTTAGGGTGGCGGTACTTGGCGCTCCCAAGCTGACGCGACTGGTGCCGGTGGGGTTGGTCAAACTCAGTTGGACGGTTTCGTTACCTTCAATCAGGTTATCGTCCACGATGGGAATGTTGATAACCTGCGTTGTTTGTCCAGGATTAAACGTGACTGCAATTGGGTTGTTGCTGTAGTCATTGGGAGCAGTAGCAGTACCATTAGTAAGGTTAACGGTAGCGGAAACCGTCCCCAGGTTGCTGCCAGTCCGCGTCACCGTTACCTGTGCAATCGGCGTCCCATCTTCTCTGACGCTGAAGCTGGGTGAGTTAAATTGCAGGAAAACCGGATCTTCTGTTCCTACATATTTAATTTGCTGCACCAGGTAGTCAGAACTATCTGTCAAGACAGTACCACCCCTGCCGTTCGTACCGCGCGGAGTGTTAGCGCTTCCTTCCAGATAAGGTAAAGCAGTGAACCGCAGTTCGTTAAAGTCACCAAAAACCCTAAACTTGTAGTCGCCCAACCCAGTGTTGAGTTTATCGGCGATGAACCTTACCCCGGAGGCGGTATTCTGAATCGAGGTCCCAGTACCAGCAATGGTGTTTTCATCCAGGTAGCGAACCCCTGTAATTGACACCAAAGTTCCATTTTTGAATGCCTGGACGAAACCTCGTTCCGTACCAAATTTCTCGTCAGCGATGGGAGCAAAGCTACTCAGGTCAATAAATGCGTTCGTAACCGATTGGTTATCACCCCATTTGAACCGCAAAAGTTGCGATTCCCCATTATTGGGGTTGTAGTTAATTTCCGCCCGAATTTTGCTGGTGTTGTTGTACCAACCATCAAAAGAATCGGCGACGCCGATACCCAAAACACTGCCGAAGGTATCGTTACCCGGTTGATTCAGGTTAGTCAGAGCCAAGTTGTTGAGGTTCTGATCTGTGGCAGTTGAAAAATTTAACAGCGATAGATTCGCCCCTGTTCCATTGAAATTCGAGGTGGTCGTGCCGCTGATATCAATACCTTGATTGTCAGCTGCTACCAGCCACTCGTTTGTGAAATCGTTCAAGCCAGTCGCGTTATTAGCGTAACTCGTACTGCGACCTAAAGAACCAGAAATATTAGGCATCGTTTCTCCCTAAGTAATTTTTGATTGCCAGTTTAAGGAACTTAAGCGAGCAATAGTTTTGCTTTTCCAGTTCCCAACAGGCGAATTGTTTTTCAAGTCCGTGACCTGAGAAACTTCCCAGGCCAGACTTGCATCTTTGACGGCGATCGGATTTGGCAAGGCAATAGCAATTCTTTGAATAGCCGCTCCGACTTTAGTCGTTGAGATGCTATTCTATTTTTTCTTAGTTGCGAAGTTTCATCCGGAAACTTTTCCCATATTTGTTGTAACGAGCGATGGTTTTAACAGAGTCTGTAGAATTACGGTTACCTTTTTTAACTAGGTGAAAACGACCGGGCAAAGCGAGACGGTGCATCACCTATCTGTAGGTTATTCAACCGAAAATCTTATTATTATGGGCAATTTATCCTTGACATCAGAGCTAAATTATGCTCCTGTTAACCTATGTTATATAAGTCAGGACTTACGCAAAGAAACAAGGGTGATATGAGAAATCTTTGGTTTGGCAATCATAACCCAACTTAGCAACCGGGTTTCTGGCAACTCCCTAGCGTAAGTCCTGTCCTAGAAACCCGGAATATGAGCGTAACTCCTGTAAGTTTGCTGAATTGTATTTTTTATATAAGTTTAATTTATGCACAAAATTTGATTAAAATTTCTTAACAAAACGGCGGGCGCGCTCTGGGTTCCAACTGCCTCCCTCGGGAGCTTGGTCGCTCTAACCAGCCCAGAGAGCCATCTTTGGGCCTATTCAATTTACACGATAAAATTTCACAATTTCTTAATCTAGTTTTTCGCAAAATTTTGTATTAAATATAAAGAATAATACTCTATGAGTGTGTTACACTACTTAATTTTTCTGGTCATAGGTCATCAGAGAAATTGCGCTCAAATACATCCTCCTATAGGAGGATGTGGAAATTCACCAAATCAGTTTGGCATCAGTCATAAAGTGATTGGCCTATCGATATGGATAAGTGACCTATTGCCATTGGGTTGTCATCAGGTGCATGGACGGCAGTTTGGCTAGAGTTCACCAACGGAGATAAAAAATGCAGTTGTTACAAAGCTATGATGTTTCAATTCTTACCAACGATATAGTTTCGCTGGTCAAAAGTACAAGTGCAAAAAAAAATTACCTGTTTGAGCAAGCGATAAATTCCATTGATGAGCGATACGCGGATGAAGTGATATCCACGTGTTTGGAAAAGCTCTTAAAAGTAGATGATTCCTTGCAACAAGTATTTATCAATAAAATCTTCGCTCATCCCAACAGAAAGCTCAAAAAAGTTTTGGTTCAAGTTTTAATGAGAAAACTCAATAAGCTTGCTGCATGAGAACTGGTAATAGGTAATAGGTAATAGGTAATTGGTAATAGCAAATTCAAGTTCAATTTTCAATCTATTTAAACCAATTACCCATTACCAATTAGCCATTAGCGATTAGCCAATTAAGGTTTCTCAAACCCCAAAGCGCGTGCTTTGATGCGTGAGGCACTGCGGGGGTCGGTTTGAAACGTGACCCAACCTTCCCGCGTGGCGCGGCGCGGCAGAAAGGCAATTTGAAACTCGCCCCGCTCTTGTTCTTTGCCACCCCTTTCTAGTACTACTTCTATTTGGACATTTTCCGCCGTCTGATTGCCTGTATTTTTAACCGATACGGGAACAATAAATTGCTGGGATTGAGATTGGGGTGTTCCAAGTTGAAACTCAATTTGCGGCGGTGCTTCGGTTACCGTAGTAGCATCATAAATTAGGTAGATCAATGTGCTGACAACGAGGATAAAACCGACTGCAAAAGTCACCCACTCTAACCAATTTTTTTGTAACTTTTTCATGGGATTTTGAAGCGTCTAATTTCCAGATCCCTGTTGCAATAAAAGTCTGCCAGCAGAAGCACCCAGGGTAGCTGGTAGTGCCAGGACGACTGTTTGTGCAACGCCGGTGATGAGTGCAACTCCGTCAAAGCGTCCGAAAAACCACAGAATTGCTGCCGAAGCAACTAGGGCTACGGCATAGGTAATAATACTGCCGGAGATGATGGTAAAAATGCTTCTAGAACGAGTAAATTTATCTGCGCCGATGAAGTTGCTATAGAACAGGATAATAGCACCCAGTACTATCGAAACTAAAGCTAAACCGAGCAATCTTATCGAAGAAATTTCGATGCCGACCATAATAATTTCTTCTGTCGGTGCGACGTTGGCTGCAAATAGAACAGCACCGCACAATGAGATTACAACTTGTCCCCAAAAATCCCCTTGGTTTTCAATTGGACTGGGTGGCCCTTTTGGCTGCTTTTGATCGTTCATGTTGCTGTCGTTATCTCCACCTCCAAGTTGCGCGGTCCCCACTGAAACGCCGATAGCAACAGTCATCGCTTCAACGGTAATTTTTCCGATAATTTCTTCCCATGTCATATCAGCGGTAATGCGCCCTAGCAACCATAAAAAAGCGGTGGAAACTAGCATTCCTAGACCCATTTCTTCCACCGAGTCTATGACGACTTCTAGGCGATTTGCATCGTAACGTAAACCTCCGTAGTTGTTGTAACCTAACAGCAGGGTGAAGGTGGCGAGGACGTAAATAAATATGCGAAATGGATGGATGGTGAAACCTGCCCACCACACTTCCATTGTGTAGATTAGGGGCAAAGAGAACATGATGCCACCGATGACGCCCCGCAAGTATTCTTGAAGGGATTCGGTGAGCGATCGCTGCTTGTCTGCTTTACAATCCATCCGTTATATCCGTTAGGCCGACATATTGTTACATATGTAACAATCGCCTTTGAGCCTATGGCTTGTCTACTATCCGCAGATAGATTAAGTTGCGATTAAGTTAAATTCTTTCATGGCTGGTAAAAAGTTGAGATTTTCGTGACTGGAACGGCTGAGTTTAATTAAAGCAAAACGCTGGTCTGGGGTTAGTGCTGCCCACTGTTGGGGTGTCAGCTTCAGGTTAAATTCTTGGGCTTTTTCTTGAACGCTTTCTGGTATGGTTGTTTCGTCCATCCAAGCTGGGTGAGGATCGATGGGAAGTTCGCTGGGTAATGCACCTGTTTGTTTTAACACCAGTTGCTGTAAATATTCGCGATAAGTTTGAATTTCGCTTTCTGTCGTACAAGGCATTTCGACGAGTGATTCTCGTTCTGCCAAATTAAAGTGATTCCAATGAGATAATTTTAGTTTAATGCCGCAAGTATCTAACTTGAGACGCACTTGCATGGGGATGCAGCGTAAAGATTCTACAAAGTCGGCTTCAAATTGGAAGAATTTGGTCATTTGGTAATTGGTAATTGGTAATGGGTACTTGGTAATTGGTAATTGCCAATCGCTAATTGCTAATTGCTAATTGCTAATTGCCCATCGCTAATAATTATTTTTCATTTGCTATTAGCCATTAGCCATTAGCCATTAGCTATTAGCAATTAGCTATTAGCTGTTAGCCCTCTCATTCACTCCGGTGAGGTTTGTTCATATATCGAATGACTAAGTAGCTGATGGAAAGAGCGAGAATGGCAATGGCAAGACCGATCAGATCCATTGCCGTTTTCTTTTCTAAGTCTAAGATAATGATTTTCCGAGCTACGGCAATTAAAGAAGTGACGATGACTAACTCGACTTGAACAACGTGTTTTTTAAGATAGGCGGTGATATTTTCTAATAGTTCAAGTGCAATCAAAACATTCAAAAATAGACCAAATATTTTGAACAAGGTATCTTTAAAGAAGCCTTCTGATGGCATGAACAGTTCTTGAAATAAAACAAAACCCAGGTCATAAACTGAAACTAAAATCACTACCACCATCGCCAGGGATAAAACTTTGGAAATGATAACTACTATGGTTTCCAGGTTATGCAGGAAAGGTTCGTCTTCAGTAGACGAGGCGATTTGTTTGGAGAGTTTTTTCCACTGGGACATAATGATTGTGAGTGCTGATAGCGACAGCGTTATCAGGTTAAGCTGAGAGCGCTGGCGTTTCTTGCCGGTTGCCTCTGGTCTGTTGAAACACAGAACTTAGAGGATACTAGCATTCAGCGGAGTGCAATAACACAGGACTTACGCCAAGAAACCGGGTTTCTATGAAAAATCGCAGCAAGAAACCCGGTTTCTAGGATCGTCGTGGGTAAGTCCTGATAAAATAGGTTGCGGCTGTGAGTTAGTGGAAATGGGTACTAATTGTACGGCGCAGGCTTTTAATTCGGGTTGCAGGGAATCGGGACAAGCTTCTGGGTGCGTCAGGGCGTTGGCTTCGGCGTTGTCTGCCCATAGTGCGCCCCAGTGCATAGGGGCGAAGACGGTACCGGGAGTAATCGCTTTAGTTACTTTAGCGGGAAAGCGGGCGCTACCGCGACGGCTCTTGACTTCGACCAAATCTCCTTCCTCGATACCCAATTTCCCAGCATCGCGGGGATGAATTTCCAGAAATGGATTGGGGTGCATTTGTTGAATTTTGTCGATCCGTCCGGTGCGGGTGAGGGTGTGCCAGTGTCCGTAAACTCTGCCGACGGTTAAAACAAAAGGATATTGCGGATCGGGAGGTTCTGCCAGTCCCCGCGAGTGATAAGCACCAAAACGGGCACGTCCGTCGGGGGTGTGGAAGCGCAGATCGGTGTAAAGTCGCTGCGAGGAAGAGGACGGGGAGACAGTGAGACGGGGTGACGGGTCGAGATTTGCCGAAAAACTCCCCGCGTCACCGCCTCCCCGCCTCCCCGCGTCCTCTTCCTCAGAAGCGGGACAAGGCCATTGTATCGGACCTTCTGCTTGCAGGCGTTGGTGACTGATGCCGCTTTGGTCGCAGGGGCGTCCTTTGGTTAATCCGACGAATTCGGCATAAACTTCGGCGGAGTTGGCGAAGTTAAATTGTTCGACAAAACCTAAGCGGCGTCCGACTTCGGCGAAGATTTCCCAGTCTGCTCTTGATTGTCCACTGCGATCGCGAAATCCTGGACAAAGGGTGATCGTGCGTTCGCTATTGGTCATGACGCCGGTTTTTTCACTCCACTGCGCTGCTGGTAGCACCACGTGGGCGTAATGGGCGGTTTCGGTGGGGTAGTAGGCGTCTTGGTAGACGGTGAAGGGCGATCGCAACAAAGCTTTCTTCGTCCGTTCCAAATCCGGCATACTTACGGCAGGATTAGTAGCGGCTATCCACAAAAAGCCTACCTCGCCCCTTTCCAAACCCTCAATCATTTCCCACACCGTCAAACCCCGTTCGGGGGAAATTCTACCCGCAGGCAGATGCCAAAACTCCTCAACTTCGGATCGGTGTTGGGGATTTTTCACTACGCGATAACCGGGTAAAAGATGGGACAACCCGCCTGCTTCCCGTCCTCCCATTGCATTCGGTTGTCCGGTGAGGGAAAATGGCCCTGCACCTGGTTTGCCCATTTGACCTGTCATCAGATGTAAATTAATCAGAGTTCTAGCTTTAGCCGTACCTTCGCTAGATTGATTAATTCCCATCGACCACAAGGATAAAACGCGCTGGGATTCGCCCCAATATCTAGCGGCGGTTTCTAATTCATCAACGCTGATACCGCAGCGTCGCGCGACCATTTCTGGGTGGTATTCTTTAACGATCTCTGCATAAGCTGGGAACCCGCTGGTACATTCATCTATAAACTCGAAATTAATATAATCCCAACGCATTAGCAGATGGGCGATACCATTCATTAAATCGATATCGGTTCCCGGATTAATTGCCAGGTGCAAATCTGCTGCTTCAGCCGTCGTTGTGCGGCGTGGATCGACTACAATTAGCTTGACATTTTTGTTCTTTTTGTGGTGTTTCCGCAGCCGGTTAAACACAATGGGGTGACATTCTGCGGTGTTAGTGCCAATTAAAAAGGCACAATCGGTTAAGTCTAAATCTTCGTAACAGCAAGGTGGCCCATCGGCACCAAAACTTTGAATATAAGCTGCCACTGCACTCGACATGCACAGGCGCGAGTTGGCATCGAAATTATTAGTACCCAAACACCCTTTTAGGAGTTTTTGGGCGATATAGTAATCTTCGGTTTGGAACTGACCGGAACCATACATGCAAATTGATTCTGGTCCAGAAGTAAAGCGCAGGGTTTGGATGCGGTTTACTATTGCATCTAAAGCTTCATCCCAGGTGACGCGGCGTAATGGTTGATCGAGGGATTCGCGCATCATGGGATACATTAGTCGATCTTTGGTTAAAGATTCGGCAATTGTGGCACCCTTAACGCATACCATACCCTGACTAGAGGGGTGAGAGCGATCGCCCTGCACTTTCCAAACAGGTCTTCCTTGACTGTCTCGATGGGTTGGTTTTCCTATTTGTGCCGGAGGCGACACTTCTAAACCACAGCCAACACCACAGTATGGACAAAGTGTTTTTGTTGAGTTAGTCATGGTCATTGCACCGTAATTGGTAATTGGTAATTGGTAATTGGTAATTGGTAATTGGTAATTGGTAATTGGTAATTGTAGATGTCAGAGTTTTATTTAATCCAAAATCCAAAATAAACCATTAACAATTACCCATTACCGATTACCCATTACCGATTACCTATTCTTGTTCTCTGTCGTAAGCCAGCTTGGGATAGGAAGGCAGTTCTGGGGTTTCTGCTGCGGGTTCTTCTTCGTAGTGGGCGGCAAAGGAACCTTTGGGTTCTTTGAGGAAGAAGGCACACATAGCGGCGCAGATAAAGGCAGCGACTCCCATTACTTCAAACAGGGTTTTAGCATCGGTCAAGCTGTAAATGGTGAGGAAAATTACGCCGCCGAAGTTACCGTATGCGCCCACATTTCCAGAGACTTGTCCGGTAATTTCTTTTTTGATTAGGGGGACGATGCCGTAGGTAGCGCCGCACCCGGCTTGAGCAAAGTAAGCTGAGAACATTGTCACGGCAATTGCTAGGGGAATAGGCCAACCTGCACCAATTCCGTGGGCTAATAGATAACCAATTCCAACACCAACGGTGATAACGGTCATCGTCCACTTGCGGCTGCCTAATTTATCGGAAATTAAACCACCAGAAGGACGAGAAACCAAGTTCAAGAATGGATAGGTGGCTGCAATCATTGCTGCTATTGCGTGTTCGAGGGCAAAGGTTTTTTCAAAGAATGTGGGCAGCATCGAAACCGCAGCCAATTCAGACCCAAATGTGACGACGTAGCAAAATTCTAATAGAGCAACTTGACGGAATTCGTAGCGTTCGGATGGGGCGTAAGTTTTACGACCATCTAGTAGGTCTTGGTTGACGTGAGTTGCTTTAATTGTTTGATAGACAAACAACGCTCCCAAGCATAACCATACGATTAACATTCCGTCGAGAGAAAGGAAGTGAATCGCTGGTTGTGCTAAGCGCCAAGCTAGCAATCCCAGGGCGAAAATTAACCCAAAATTGGAGAGAATCATCGCATAAAAACTGCGGACGCTGGTAACTTCCATTGCCCCGCTTTTCTTGGCTTTTCTGTAAGTTGCACCGGGGGGCGTATCTTGGATGTTTTTGTTATTGTAGTAAATCCAACCGTAAAGTGAGGCGATAATGCCAGTAAGTGCGATCGCCAGTCGCCAGTTAGTCGCACCACCGGATATAAATGCGGTAGATACTGCCAACATCGGTAGAGCAAATTCCGCGCCAAACGCACCAAAATTACCCCATCCGCCGTAAATTCCTTCAGCCATGCCAATATCTTTCGGCGGGAACCATTCCGACACCATGCGAATACCGACCACAAATCCAGCCCCAACAATTCCCATTAACAACCGACTTAAAACCAGTTGATGAAAATCTTGGGATAGTGCCGTTGCCAAACAAGGAACGATCGCAAACATTAATAAGCTAGAAAACGTTACCTTTGGTCCAAATCGATCCAGCAACATACCGATAATAATTCTTGCTGGAATCGTCAGCGCCAGGTTACAGATACCTAATGTTTTAATTTGTTCCGGCGCTAAATGTAACTCTTTCCCAATAGTTGTCGCAAACGGAGCAAAGTTAAACCAACAGACGAAGGTGAGGAAGAAGGCAAACCAGGTCATGTGCAAGATGCGATATCGCCCCTGAAACGACCACATTTCTTTAAGCATTACAAACCTTCCTGAAATTACGATTTGATTGAATAATTGCAGATGGCAGATTGCAGATTTAACTATTTCTAAAATCTGCAATCTAAAATCTTAAATCTGCAATCTCTTATGCATCGAGCGTGACTCGTCCGACTGCCTGCCCGATGCAGGTTAAGATGAACCCATCAGCGCGATCTTTATCATCAAGCGCCGCAGGTTCTCCGTCATACTTCACCTCTCCTTGCACCAACTTTTGCTTGCAAGTGCCGCAACTTCCGCCACGACAACTGCTGGGAAGTTCAATACCAGCTTGTTCTGCTGCTTCTAAAATCGATTGCCCTGCTTCAAGAGCAATTTCTTTGCCAGATTTAGCAAAATAAACCTTGTTCTTAGTTACAACTTCAGAACTGCGAACATCTGCATGTCCGTTTGTATCGAGAGGAGAAGACTGTTGCGATTTACCGTTGCTGGAATTCACATCATCAGTAAAAATCAATCCGGCGGCGCTATTTTTACTTTCTACGTCCGGATTCAGTTTTGCCTCGAAGTGTTCTACGAGCAAATTCCGCAAAATCGGTTTTAAATCTTCGCAAGGAATACCTTTCATGACGCAGCTACCCAAATGGGCATCTTTGCCCACTTTGCCGCCCATGTAAATATCAACCCCTTCAACTGCTTTGCCGTTTTTACGCGCTTTGGTTCCCATTAAACCAATGTCGGCAACTTGGGGTTGACCGCAGGAATTGGGGCATCCAGTCCAGTGAATTCGCACTGGTTTTATTAATGTTACTTCCCCATCCAATTCCTTAATCAATGCTACAGCCCGATTCTTAGTTTCAATTAAAGCAAAGTTGCAGAATTGTGCCCCCGTGCAAGAAACTAGCGCCCGCGTTAAAGGTTGAGGTGAGATGGAGAATTTTTCTAGCAGCGGTTCTTTCAAAAAGGCGTCGAGGCGGGCATCTGGAATGTTAGGAATAATCGCATTTTGCTCGACGGTTAAGCGAATTTCCCCACTGCCGTAAACATCTGCTATCCGCGCCAGTTCAAACATATCTTCGGCATACAACCGACCGACGGGAATGTTCAATCCGGCATAATTTAATCCCGGTTGCTTTTGTTTATAAACCCCAATGTGGTCGCGTTTTTCCCATTCGATTTCATCTTTTTCTGCTTCGAGTTGCAAGGGGCGTCCGAATTCTTTTTCCACTGCGGCGCGGAACTTATTTAAACCCCATTCATCTATTAGCCACATCAAGCGAGATTTTTGCCGATTCGCGCGCAGTCCGTTATCGCGATAAATGACTAAAATTGCCCGACATAAATCTACTACTTCGTCGGGACGTACCCAAGCATGTAAGGGAATGGCAGCATCGCAGCGTCTGGCGGAGAAGAATCCACCCACCAAAACGTTAAACCCAAAAACGCCATTTTTGAACCCAGGAATAAACGCGATATCGTTAATTTCAGCGTGAATTGAGTTATCGCGACATCCGCCAATCGCGATATTAAATTTACGCGGCAAGTTGGTAAACTCTGGATTACCTTCACCGTTGTTGGTGATCGTATCTTGCACTTGATTGCACAACTCGCGCGTGTCGTACAATTCATCCGCATCAATTCCCGCTACTGGAGAACCTGTGATGTTGCGGACATTATCCATCCCCGACTGAATGCTGGTGAGTCCAACGGATTTTAATTTGCGGAAAATATCAGGTACATCTTCAATCCGGATTCCCCGCAATTGAATATTTTGTCTCGTTGTAATATCTCCAGTGCCATCATCGCCGTAACGCTGTATTATCTCTGCTAGCGCTCGGATTTGTTCGCTGTTGGTGATGCCATTTGGTATCCGCAACCGCATCATAAATTTACCGGGGGTGACGGGGCGGAAAAATATCCCCAACCACTTTAACCGATAGTCCCGATCGGCTTCATCCATTGCTTCCCAGCCAATTCTGGCAAAGTCTTCTAACTCTGCCTTGACCATCAAACCATCTTTTTCGGATTTGATTTTTTCAAATTTATTCTGAGTTTGAGTCGCTGTCGGTATGGCTGTGCTAGTCATGAATTACCCTGCCTGTGATTTCTCTAAATTAATCTGTTTTTGCACCTAAATCAAATTGTTTTGTTTAGGCAGAATTTTTACCGCTTTTATCAACAACCTTGGGCGACTATTTGGTTGTCTGATTCCATATTTTTCTGAAATCGAGTATAATTGAGTGTATGCCCTTCATTTTATCTTTGGCGAATTTGTTTTTTTGTTGATTTAACCTTTGCTAGTCTCACTTTGATAAAGTTTGAACTTTGGCAAGGGTGAGTTAAGGGAAAACTCGATTCCCGCCCCAACTATTTGCGGTCAATCCGCCCCGATTAGATATGCCTAAAGATGCCAACGGGTGTGGTATCTATTGCATATTAGTAGGCTATTAGTATCAAACGGTTAAATTAGTATCGCAAGTTACAAAATAATTGTAAAGATGTATGAAGCGCATTTTTTCAATGCGGTTTTTACATTAAGGGCGGACGCAGTGGAATCAGGCTGATTCCCGATTTCAGAGTAGGAGCAGGGGAATCAAAATATTTAATATGGCAACCGCACTGGCAGTTAGGAGGTTATTTATGAGAGAAACCCTTGATACAACACGCTTCTTCCCCTAGTCCCATGCCCCATGCCCCTAGTCTCTAGCTATACAACCCACATTCCGCACCCTCAACTGTTACATTGAAGAGAATCAGAATCAAGCTCTCTGTTTGAGGGGGGAAAGGGGAGCGCTGCTCCCCTTTCAGATACCGCAAAATAGGACAGGACGTAAAGAAATGTAAAAAACCCATAGACATCGGCTGGATTCTGTGAGTCAGAACACGAGCGTCATCCCCTCATCCAGCGCCTGCGGCACCACATCCAAATCCATCAGGTAATCCCCAAAGCGCTTGATTTGACTGGTCATATAAGGACAACAGTCTTTACTCAAAGCGATCGCGCCACTAATACCTGTACAGAAAGTCGAAGGTTTCATTTACTTGGTTTAGACAGTACTCCGATGCCACGCCCTTTGGCTAAAACCTTAGCAGACCGGACACACCATTATTCATAATTAATTAATCCTGCTTCGCGCTATCAGGTCGCTAAGTTCATTTTCTTTTGTCCAATATGAAAAGAAGAAAATTTCTACATTTGACAGTTGGCGGTGCGGTGGGGAGTATAGTAATAAACAACCAGACTGCTGATACATCAGCCTTGGTCAACGTTCAGACCCATCCAACCCGAACCGTTGAGGCCAAGTTTATCTGGTACGATAATCAAGGCTTGGGACGGAATTTGTACGGTCTTTTCCGTAAATCGTTTCAGATTCAAGGAAACATTAAATCCGCGCTTTTCAGCTTATTTGCCGATACATCTTACCAGCTTTTTGTGAACGGTGAATTTGTTGAATTTGGGCCTGTCCGCTTCGATCCGAGATTTCCTCTCTACGATACGCATGACATTACTAGGTATCTCAGACCAGGGAAAAACGTAATTGCCGTCCAAGTCAATTACTTTGGTCACAAAACCTTTAAATCGATTCCGGCTCGAGCGGGATGGATTAGCTGGGGTACTGTCGAATTAGATAGCGGTAAAATTATATCACTTCACACAGAGGGAGAGTCATGGCGCACCAAACCTGATGGAGCGCATTGGCGTTATGCTTCCAAAACCAGTTTCGCCTTAAACACTGCCGACTTGTTCGATCAGAGTCGCGAGGAACTTAACTGGAAAGACATCGATTTTCAAGATAACCAGTGGTCTAAAGCCGTGGAACTAGCGAAGCAGGAGACTTGGGGAGCGCTAGCACCAAGGTCTATTCCCTATATGTCGGGAAAAATCATTTCTATTCCGGCGCTTGCTAATCCGCTGGCTTTGAAAAAATTTGAATACTGGTATTCTTTTTCCGTACCAATACCTCACTTTCATGAGGAAAACAAAGCAGAATTTAGCAATTTTATTGCCTTTACCACTTGGATTTACTCTCCTATAGATCAGGTCATCACTGCTGGAGTTTTCTGGGGCGAGAGCTGGCTCAACGGGAAGGAAATTCCACGGGGTGTTGAGTCTGTAAATCAGAGCATGCGTATCAATCAGCGCTGGGAACTCAGGCAAGGATGGAACCACCTATTTGGCAAGGTTGGTGCTTATTATGATATTCTGCATCAGTATTTTGCCATACCTCAAAATAAGGGTATCATCTTTTCTGCTGATAAAAACCCCAACTCAGTCTATACGTTTAAACATTCCCCTGTTCTGAAGGCGGCGGCATTTGAAAAACATCTAAAAGATAAACCTCTACCCTATTCCTCTGAGGAGACACTCGATGAAATCGGCGGATGGGTCTTGGTAACAAAAGATGAGAAAGCTCACAGCCCCTGCCGCGAAACGAGCTGGGATAATTATGGTGAGCCATTTGAGACTCTGACACCAGAGACCTTGCAAGGCCATGTTTTTCGGTTAAGGGATTATCCTCATGGCTTTTCGCTGCTGATGGATATGGGTCATATGCATTTAGGTTTTCCCCGCATCCAACTCGAAGGTGTCCGTGGAGCAATTATCGACCTGACATACAGCGAACATCTCAATCCAGACAAGGTACATCTTCGCCACACGCATTTTTATTCCAGTGGTGACCGAGTGCTGTGTAGCAGAGATACGGTGGATTGGTTCCCCAGTCATCCACGCGGTATGCGGTATTTCAAACTTACACTCCGCAATACAACAGCAGATGTCACCCTCAAGTCCGTCTCCCTACGTTTAGCTAACTATCCTGTGGAATCAAAAGGCTGGTTTCGCTGTTCCGACCCACTTCTCAATCAAATCTGGCTGATGGGACAACGTACACAGGCAGCCAATATGGAGGATGCGTTTGTTGACACTCCAGGGAGGGAACGGGGTATGTACGGGCGAGACACCATCATCCAGTATTATGTCAACCTAGCTACGTTCGGCGACCAGGCCCTAATGCAGCGCTGCCTAGAACTCTACGGTCAGTCCCCCGATGCAACGGGTAAATTCCGTGCTGTGTATCCGAATACGGGAGACTATACCATTGCTGATTTTGCCTTAAACATGGTGGAAGGTTACTGCGCTTATTACAAGCATACCAATGATACCCATCGCATCCAAACCGACTGGGAAGCGATTATGAAAAACCTTCAGTGGTTTCACAATCTCGCCGATGAACGCAACGATTTGCTGCTGGATGTTCAATGGCATATCCGTCAAAATATCGACCCTAACTACGGCTTCTTTGGCGATCCGGACATTGTCAAAAATTATATGGACAATACAGGCATTCACTGCGTATTTAGCTGTACCTATCTGATTGCCCTACAGAATGCCGTGGTACTCGCCCAAGCGATTGGGAAAACACAAGACGCACAAGCGCTACAAAAACGAGTCAACATCCTGACTCGCACGATT
Source organism: Microseira sp. BLCC-F43 (assembly GCF_041929235.1). Classification (NCBI taxonomy): domain Bacteria; kingdom Bacillati; phylum Cyanobacteriota; class Cyanophyceae; order Aerosakkonematales; family Aerosakkonemataceae; genus Microseira; species Microseira sp. BLCC-F43. The sequence goes on along the minus strand of NZ_JBHFNP010000019.1, from coordinate 46,155 downwards.
CCCGAGAGTTTCTGGAATTCACAGAAGGGTTGTTTCAGCGACAATCTAAAACGCACCACCCATTCAGCACATGCCAGTCTGTTTGCAGTCCGGGCTGGTCTTGTCAATGCCACACAGCTAGAATCGATTCGGAAACATGTTGCCCACGAACTCCGCTCCCTGTTCGTCAACGGCTTCGATCCTTCAGACGGAGTCTTTGTATCACCGAGTTTCGCTTTTTATATGCTCGATGGTCTTTATCAAGCTGGGTTAGCGGCAACAGCCGAAAATCTAATGCGGCAGGGTTGGGGTTGGGCACTAGCTCAAGGACTGAAGACCTGCCCAGAATATTTCTCCCTCGCACTCAGTCAATCCCACGCCTGGTCAGCCAGCCCGACTTACTATCTGTCAAAGTATGTTTTGGGCGTACATTTCCCCAAAGCGCCCAATTTGGATGTCGTAGAAATCCGCGTGCAAACTGACAGTATTACACAGGCTGAAGGTGCTTTCCCGCATCCAAAGGGTTTGATAGAAGTCAAATGGCATACCGAAAACGGCAAGCGAGTTTTTGACACAGTCAAAGCACCTCAAGGCGTTCAGATTCTCTTGCGCCAATCCTAAATCCGCCATTGTCCGTTAGCTACTGCCCGTTTGGCGAGCGCTTTAGGCCATCCTCAAAAGGGTTTTGTTTGTGCAACCCCCCATTTGAGTCTGGTGACTGACGCCACCGTCGCGGTTGCCCCTATCCCAAGCGAGCAAATTTGCCCGCTCTGGAAGCTGGAAGAAGAACGTCGCGCCGCGTTGGGGAGCAGCTTGCGCCCAAATCTTGCCACCGTGGCGTTGAATAATTCGTTGTACGGTTACCAACCCAATCCCCGTTCCTTCAAACTCTCCCCGATCGTGCAGGCGGTGGAAGGCGGTGAATAATTTATCCGCTGCAGTCATGTCAAAGCCAACACCATTGTCGCGCACGTAGTAAGTCCTGAGTTGTTTCTCTAGGCTATCTCCCTTGTCTACTCTGCTGCTCTTGTTCCTTGCTGCTGTACTCTCCTGTTCTAGGACACCAAATTCAATGCAGGCATGGGGTTGCTTCCCGGTATACTTCCAAGCATTCCCCAGCAGGTTTTCCAGCACGATTTGCAGCAGGCGGGGGTCGCCTTGTACAGTCATTCCAGAAGCGATCGCCAACTCAACCTGTCGCTGGGGTTCGCTTTGATGCAGTTTTGCCACAATGTTTTGCCCCATTAAACTCAAATCTACTGTCTCGTACCAAATCTGACGGCTTTTCCCTAATGACAAATTCAGTAAATCGTCAATTAGTTGCCCCATGCGCTTACTGGCAAGATTAATTTCCTCTATGTATTGTTTGTCTGTCTTCTCCAGCCTTTCAGTACGGTACATCAAAAGTAAATCGCTAAAGCCTTTAATAGTCGTCAGCGGGTTACGCAGATCGTGGCAAACAGCGGCATTGAAAGCTTCTAGTTCTTTGTTAGCGATTTGGCATTGCTGATTCAACCGCGAAATCTCTTCTAGCTGCTGTTGCAGTTGTTTGTTGGCAGCTGCGAGTTGTTCTGCTTGTTGTTTCAGTTCTACAAACACTTTAACTTTAGAGAGCAATATTTCCGGCACAATTGGCTTGACCAGGTAGTCTACCGCCCCAACACCATAACCTTTAAATATAAACTCGGTCGTTTTACCAATCCCTGTGATAAAAATAATCGGCGTCTGGCGCGAATTTTCCCGCATCCTAATTAATTCTGCCGTCTCAAATCCATCCATACCAGGCATCTGGACATCAAGCAAGATCGCGGCAAAATCCTGAGCGAGCAGGCATTTTAATGCTTCCTCGCCAGAATTGGCTTTGACCAAATTCTGTTCCAAGCTCTCTAGTACTGCCTCCAAAGCCAGCAAATTTTTTGAGTTATCGTCCACTAGGAGGATGTTAACTTTTTTTTCGTATAGCATAATGGGTTAGAGCGAACCAGCGATCAAATGCTACGTCAAGAATGTGAATTATTTGTGAAGTAATTTCATCGCGGCTGGTACAACTGCGCCAAGGGGGAAAAAGTATCAGCAATAGGTGATGTCACGGGATGAGGGCAAGGAAGAATAATAGGGATCGTACTCGATGCCACATGTCGGGGAATTTTGAGCGGAATTTGTTTTCAAGTGGATTACGATCGCTAGCAATAGGTGCTTCAAATCGATGGGTTTTGTCAGATAGTCATTCGCCCCTAGCCCCATGGCAAGGCAATGCGCGTCAGCATCTACCTCGGCGGTGAGAAAGATAAACGGTATATTGGCTGTAGCCACATCTTCGCGTAATGCTTTGAGTACCTCATACCCATCGAGTTCAGGCATATGAATATCAGAAAGAATCAAGTCTGGCTTGTGTTTTCTTGCTAACTCTAAGCCAACCATACCATTTTCAGCGAGCGTCACTTCAAAATTCTCTGATGTCAGAAACAATGAAATCATGAGTCTCGGGTCTGGGTCATCTTCAATCACCAAAATCTTTTTCATACGTTCCTCGGTATGTTTAATTTTAAACAAAAAAGCACAAATCATTCCCTCGATTCCTTAGGGTATTAGCGAGGCAAAATGACTCCCCTATTCTTGGTAAGCTCTACACCAAAATCAAGATGTTGTTACCAAGTAATTAAATCGAGCCAACTGTTTCTCAATTTAATCTAAGCTTGTGAAGATTTTGTGAATAGCTTAACTGACCAAGTAAAAAATTACTCGGCAAATTTTATAAGTATTTTTACTTAAAAAATCGATTCATTTCTTGTCCGATCGATTACAGCGAATTGCAAGATCGTCTAGGTAAAGCAATTTTCGCGCCTTTTGTCAAGCGCGCACCCTTAAGGGTGCGCGCTTGACAAACCAAGGTGTACCTCATCCGACTGCAATCCGCTATACCCATAATCAGAAGCCGGGACACGGCATTATTAACGTTATCTGTTTGTCCGAGAAATCTATGATGCCGTGTCCCTACGCAACGACAGAGTGAGGTTTTTTTATTATGGGCAATTCAACGGACATCGTATCAGATCTTGTCCGGTAGCAACCGTTGTGTAACTGCTAATAGCTAATCGCTAATCGCTGCTGGAGGAGGCAATTAGCAATTAGCAAGCTGGCAATTAGTCATATGAGATTTTGTTTGGTTGAGCTTTGACGTACTCCCCTGACTGAAGTCGAGGGGAAACTCATGCGGATGTTACGAGGAGGGTTGAAACCGCGCCTCTTCACCGCAACTTCTCTGCTTCTAGGACTCTTAACTAGACGGTTTCGGGTCCCCGCCAGACCGTCTCCACAGGCAATTTCTTTATTGTCCAAGATGCGTCCCACCTCAGACAGTCCACGATTCCGAATGATTTGTGCTGCTGCTACATCTCTATGCGTTGTGTAACCACACTCAGGGCAAGAGTGAACTCTATCTCTTAACTCCTTCTTACCTGTGTGTGCATCACATTGAGGGCAAACTTGAGAGGTGTAATTTTTATCCACCTTTCCAAAGTACACACCCCGTTTCCAGCACACAAATTTCAAGATAGACAAGAACTGTCCAAATCCAGCATCAAGCGTGTGCTTGCTGAACATGCCGCCCATACTCGGAAATCGATATCTTCCACAAATATCATCCCGACACCATCACATAGCTTGTGGGCTAACTTAAAGTGCCAGTCTTTCCTAGTGTCGCTAATGCGTTGATGTAGTCGTGCAATCTTTCGATTGAGTTTGTGACGATTGAAAGACCCTTTCTTTTTGTGCTTCAGTCTGCGTTGTAGCAATTTCAGCTTACGGTGCAGCGAATTTAAGAATCGGGGTCTTTCTATCACATCTCCATCGGATGTTGCCACAAATTTATCAAGTCCCAAGTCAATACCCATCGGATGACCAGTGGGTATCGTATCAGGTACATTGACATCGCACTCCAATGTCAGCATCACAAAATATCCAGACGCCTTGCGGACAATCCGTGCTTGTTTAACGACAAATCCGTCTGGAATCTCTCGTGATTTAACATATTCCAGCCATCCTAATTGAGGCAGCTTGATTTGACTTCCCTTTAAAATCTCTGATTTACCAAGCTGCGGATAAACAAATGACCGCATCCGGTATCTATTCTTAAAGCGAGGGAATCCCATCCCTTTGCGACTCATGTCTAAAAACGCTGTTTCCAATTTCCTCAAAACTTGCTGCAACACTTTAGCGTTGACAGTTTTAAGTTCTGGAAACCTCTCTTTGGCAAGAGTGAGTGACTTGCACTGAGCCGCGTAATTGGCGTATTTTACCTCTGCTGGAACAATGTACTCTGAGGTGATTGAGCAACCATTAACCGGACATTTCCGATAATTTATCCAATCCTTGCGTTCACGCAAAGCAAAATTCCATACTTTGTGACACACCGTTAAAGTTTGTTCAATCATCTGGATTTGTTCTGGTGTAGGTTTGGCTTTTTACTCGTAGGTTAGGCTTAACACTTATTTTCACCTCCTACATTATTGCATGATTTTGTATAATTGTGGGAGACGGAAGGATAAATCCTTCCTTTCGCTTTCATCCACCGCTTAAAAGACGGTGGCTCTCAGCTTCTAAGATGTTCTGGTAGGAGCGGGTTTTAGCAATAACCGCTGTTTTATCTGTTCCAGTTGAGAATCTTGCAGATTTTAGCGACTATATACTCAGGGGTGAAGGGTTTAGTAACTACCCCATTAACGCCTAAATCTAGCAATTGTTTTTGTTCGCTAAAGCCTGCTTTGGCTGTGACTAAAATAGTCGGTATGTCTTTAATGGCACTATTTGCCTGTAACTGACGAAATGTGGTAGGGCCATCCATATCGGGCATCATTACATCTAGCAGGATAGCATCGGGTTGCTCTGCTTCGGCGATCGCTAACCCTTCCCTACCCGATGCGGCGGTAAAAACTTCCCACCCCGCCGCTGCTTCCAAACAGATTTGCAGGATTTCCCGCACACCATCTTCATCGTCAATGATTAAAATTCGTTTGGTCATATATTTGTTTTGTGACTAGCGTAAATCATTTTTGATTTTTTCATCGGGGCAGAGTGAAGTAAAAATTGCTACCCTCCCCTAGAACGCTTTCCACCCAGATTTCTCCGCCGTGTTGCTGCACGATGCTGCGACAAATAGCTAACCCCAAACCCGTACCTCCTTGTTTGCGGGAATCAGAGGCATCAACCTGGTGAAACCGCTCGAATATAGTATCAATTTTTTCAGCCGGAATTCCCCGCCCCTGGTCTTTCACCTCAAACAATACAGTGCTTTCCTGGTCAAGATCCCCTCGCTGTTCAACTGTTAACCAGACGGTTGCACCTTCGGGGGAAAATTTTATAGCATTGCTGAGGAGATTTGTCAATACTTGGACAATGCGATCGCTATCAACATTTAATCGAATCGATTGGGGAGAAACCGAGATAGTCACTTTGGCACGATTTGCCATTTCCTGCATTGAATCTATAGCTTTTACCATTAAATCGGCAGCATTGCAGGATTGTTTTGATAAACCGATTTTACCTGATTGCAGGCGTTCTAAATCGAGGATGTCGTTAACGATTCTGACTAAGCGATCGCTATTTTCCTCGGCGATGGCGATAACGCGGCGACCTTTGTCAGAATTAGCATCTACCAAACCAGTAGATAGCAGGTGTAAAGCACCGTGAATTGCGGTGAGAGGGGTGCGGAGTTCGTGACTGACAACGGCGATAAACTCGTTTTTAATTTGTTCTATTGCTTGACGTTCGGTAATGTCTTTAAAAGTAATAACTGCACCGACAATCTCGCCTTGTTCTTGAATCGGCGTGCTGACGTACTCCACAGGAAACTTAGAACCATTCTTCCGCCAAAAAACCTCGTTATTGATGTGATGAATTGTGCCATCTTTTAATGACTTATAAACCGGGCATTCTTCTAAAGGATAAGGACTTCCATCTGCTTTTGAATGGTGCAACAAGCTGTGCATTGGTTTACCGATCAGTTCTGACTGTTCGTATCCCAGCATTTTCGCTGCAACTGGATTAATAAAAGTTGTTTCTCCTTCCCGATTTACCCCGTAAATTCCTTCACCTGCCGATTGTAAAATTAGCGATTTTTGATGATTTAGAATCGCGATTTCCTCTTCGGATCGTTTGCGCGAGGTAATGTCGCGAATTATTCCTAATAATCCGATGGTGTTGCCATCAGCATCTTTAACAAGGGTATTAATTGTATCGCCGATAAATTTTTCACCATTTTTCCTAAAATAAACCATTTCATAACTCCTTAAATTGTCTATATTATTCAGAACGGTTGTCAGCGAGATTTTGTTATTCTTCCAGATAATTTGGTAATCTTGATTAATTGCTTCTGCGCTTTCGTAACCGAATAAGGTTGTAAATGCTGGATTGCACATCATTATTTTTAAATTCAAATCCGCCAAAATTATGGCGTCGGGAATCGATTCAAATATAGCTTTAAACTCGCCTTGCTTTATTTCCAATAATTTAGTAGTTCTCCGATGCTTTTTTATTTCGTTTTGCAATTCTAAATTTATTGAATCAACCAGTTGTTTTTGCTGTTTGATTTGGGCATTTGTCTTAAATATATTGATAAAAATTGATACCTTATATTTCAGTATTTCTGCTGGAAACGGCTTAATCATATAATCTACCGCTCCCACGGCATAACCTTTAAACATAAACTGTTCGTTTTTGTGGAATGCTGTGAGGAAAATAATCGGAGTTTGTTGATTTTTCGGGCGCAATCTAATTAATTCTGCCGTTTCAAATCCATCCATCCCCGGCATTTGAACGTCTAGCAGAATTACAGCGAAATCTCGATCGAGAAGGCATTTTAATGCTTCTTCACCCGAATTAGCTCTGACTAAATTTTGCCCCAAACTCTCCAGTATTGCTTCCAGTGCCAGTAAATTTTCTGGATGGTCGTCAACGAGGAGAATATTGACTTTGTGGTCATTGGTCATTGGTAATTGGTCATTGGTAATTGGTAGTTGGTAATTGGTAGTTTAATAACTCGTTCCCAGGTTCAACCTGGGAACGAAATCTGGGAGGTTCTACCTCGCTTTTAATCTCGTTAACTCGTTTAACTCTTAACTCGTTCCCAGGTTCAACCTGGGAACGAAATCTGGGAGGTTCTACCTCCCTTAGTGCAAGCTGTAAATACAAGAACATTATTGATACAACCATACGCGGAGGAGAGAAAGTAACTGTTGCATGTTCACGGGCTTGGTAATATAGTCAGATGCACCAGCTTCGATGCACTTTTCCCGATCGCCTTGCATAGCTTTAGCGGTGAGGGCGACGATTGGCAAAGAATGGAATTGATTCATCTGGCGAATAGTACGCATAGTTTCGTATCCGTCCATTTCCGGCATCATTACGTCCATCAGGACGATATCGATGTCGGGGGTGTTTTGCAACATGAAAATGCCATTTGAGCCATTATCAGCGTACACGACTTGGATGCGATAGTACTCCAACATACTGGTGAGGGCGAAAACATTCCGCACGTCGTCATCGACGATCAGAACTTTTTTGCCTGCCAGTTCGGGTATGCTTTGATGGTAGCGATCCAGCATCTGCTGTTTCTCTAATTCGAGATTGGCTTTTGAGCGATGTAGGAATAAACTGGTTTGGTCGAGAAGGCGCGCGATCGCTTGGTCATCTTTGATGATAATTCTAGCGATCGCTTGTTTGAGTGCGGTTGTTTCTTGCTGGGTTAACTCCTTATCTGTGTAAACAATTATCGGTAAAAACATCAATCCTTGGGTTTGATGACTCCTGACTCGTTGCTGAATTTGTTTGATTAATTCCAATCCGTTGATATCTGGCAAAATCAAATCCAGCACGATGCAATCAAATCGTTGTTGTCCTAGCGCTTCTAGCGCTGCTACTCCTTTTCCGACAGCAGTTATAGAAACGTCATCGCCGGAAAGCAACTCAACGATACTGTCGCGTTCGGTTGGATCTGCTTGCACTACTAGCAGGTTTTTCACCTGGCGTTCGGCAAAAGCTTTCAAGTTCACCAATGCTTGAGATAATGCAGCTGTAGTAACAGGTTTTTGCAGATAGGAAACTGCCCCTTGTTTGAGACCGCGTTGGTGTTCTGATTCAATTACCGTGAGAATATAAACGGGGATGTGCCGCGTTTTGGCGTCGTGTTTTAAACAATCGAGAACTGTCCATCCATTCATCACCGGCAATTGGATATCTAAGAAGATAGCATCCGGGTGAAATTGCGATGCCAAAGCTAATCCTGTTTCCCCTTGCAAAGCAATGATGCCTTTAAAACCTGTTTCCCGCGCCATCTGCAACAAAACGTGAGCAAAGTTAAAGTCGTCGTCTATTATTAGTACCACCCGATCTCCGGGTTGAATTTGTCCCCGGTCATCGCTTAAGGGTTGATAATTTGACTCGGGAATATGGGAAGAGGACGCGGGGACGCGGGGAGGGGGGGACGCGGAGGAAGAGGACGCGGGGACGCGGGGAGGGGGGGACGCGGGGATGGGGGTAGGTGTTGGTGAGGAGATAGGTAGAGGAATTTTTTCTGAGTGGCGATCGCTTTCTTTTTGTACCTGCTGTTTTGCATTCGCATCTGGCACTTGTAAGCGCAGATTTGACCCTACTTCAGGATGAAATAGGGTTGGTAAATTTTCCCCTGAGATTGCTAGTTGAGTTTCCCCTATTTTGGCAACTCCGTTTTTCAATTGTGGCAGGTAGAGTGTAAACGTACTGCCTTTGCCTGGATTGCTAAGTAACGTAATTTCCCCGCCCAAAAGCTGGGCAATTTCTCGACTAATTGACAATCCCAATCCGGTACCGCCATATTTGCGACTCGTGGTGCCATCTGCTTGCTGAAATGCTTCAAAAATGATTTTATGCTTTTCGGGCGGAATGCCAATCCCCGTATCGCTAACCGCGAAAGCTATCACCATATCAGCGCGATTCAAGCTATTTATATCGGGATTCCACCCAGAAACAGCGGGTTCAATCCACAAGCGGATCTCTCCTCGTTCGGTAAATTTAAACGCATTGGAAAGGAGATTTTTCAACACTTGTTGCAAGCGTTTGGCATCGGTATAAATGGCGCGGGGCAAGGATGGTGCCAATTCGACTTTAAAATTTAGCTTTTTATCCTGGGCGACAGAACGAAAGGTGCGTTCTAGATATTCTTTCAAATCGCTAAACAGCATTTGGTCGATTTCAATCGCAATCGTTCCCGATTCGATTTTTGCCAGATCCAAAATGTCGTTAATCAGCGCCAACAGGTCGTTACCTGCTGAGTAAATTGTTTGAGTGTATTCGACTTGCTTGCTAGTCAGGTTGCCATCATTATTTTGCGACAGCAGTCCAGCTAAAAGCAGCAAACTGTTAAGCGGCGTTCGCAATTCGTGGGACATGTTGGCGAGGAACTGGGATTTATATTTAGAAGTCAATGCCAGTTGTTCTGCTTTTTCTTCCAAAGACATCCTTGCTTGGTCAATTTCGCTGTTTTTCAGTTCTACTTCTTCGTTTTGCAGCGATAATAATCTGGCTTTCTCTTTCAGTTCTTCGTTTGTTTGTTGTAGTTGTTCTTGCTGTTTCTTCAGCAGTTCTTCCGATGTTTGCAGCGATTTCGCTTGTTGTTCTAATCGCTGGTTGGTTTCCCGCAATTCGTTTTGCTGAGTTTGCAACTCTTCTGCCAAGGATTGGGATTGTTTGAGCAATTCTTCGGTACGCATCGAAGCGGCAATCGTGTTCAGAACGATGGCAATGCTTTCGGTTAGCTGATCGAAGAAGGTCAGGTGAATCTCGTTAAAGCGGCGGAAAGATGCTAATTCGATCACCGCTGTCACTTGTCCTTCAAACAAAACTGGTAATTCGACCACATTTAGCGGCGGTGCTTCCCCCAGACCGGAATTAATCTTTATATAATCGCTTGGCACTTCTGTAATCAGAATCCGCTGTTTTTCGATCGCCGCTTGTCCCACCAATCCTTCACCCAAGTGGAAGCGATTCGAGATATGCTTGCGTTCGCGGTAGGCGTAGGTGCTGATTAATTTCAGATACGATTGATGGTCGCCGGTTTCCATTAAGTAGAATACGCCGTGGGATGCGCCAACCAGGGGTGCTAATTCGGAGAGAATCAGTTTGGAAACTGTTTCTAAGTCGCGCTGTCCCTGCAACATGCGGGTAAATTTGGCGAGGTTGGTTTTTAACCAATCTTGTTCGGTGTTCTTCTGGGTTGTTTCGCGCAGATTGGCGATCATTTGGTTGATATTATCTTTGAGGATGGCGACTTCGCCTTGCGCTTCTACTGAAATAGAACGAGTGAGATCGCCTTTGGTAACGGCGGTAGCGACTTCGGCGATCGCGCGTACCTGTGTGGTCAAATTCGCCGCCAATTCGTTGACGTTATCCGTCAGCGCCCGCCAAGTTCCCGCCGCGCCCGGAACTTTCGCTTGTCCGCCTAATTTCCCTTCAATTCCTACTTCCCGCGCCACTGTAGTAACCTGATCCGCAAACGTCGCCAATGTGTCGATCATTTCGTTAATCGTATCTGCCAAAGTTTCAATTTCTCCTTTGGCGTCTAACATTAATTTGCGCTTCAAATCCCCATTCGCCACTGCGGTGACAATTTTGGCAATCCCTCGCACTTGGGCAGTCAAGTTACTTGCCATCGAATTCACGTTATCCGTCAAATCTTTCCAAGTTCCGGCAACTCCCATTACCTGCGCTTGTCCGCCTAATTTCCCTTCCGTACCTACTTCCCGCGCTACCCTTGTTACTTCCGAAGCAAAGGAAGAAAGCTGATCCACCATGACGTTAATCGTATTCTTCAGATCCAGAATTTCTCCCTTCACATCGACGGTAATTTTCTTAGAAAGATCGCCATTTGCTACCGCCTTTGTCACTTCGGCAATGTTTCTTACTTGGGCAGTCAAATTCCCCGCCATTAAATTGACGTTATCGGTCAAATCTTTCCAAGTTCCCGCGACGCCTCGGACATACGCTTGCACGCCCAATTTACCTTCCGTACCCACTTCGCGGGCGACTCTAGTTACTTCCGAAGCAAAGGAATTCAACTGATCGACCATCGTGTTAACGGTGTTCTTCAGTTCGAGAATTTCCCCTTTTACATCAACGGTCACTTTCTTAGAAAGGTCGCCATTCGCTACCGCCGTCGTTACTTCGGCGATGTTTCGTACTTGGGCAGTTAAACTCGATGCCATTGAGTTTACCGAATCGGTCAAGTCTTTCCAAGTTCCTGCCACTCCTTTAACTTCTGCTTGGACTCCCAACTTGCCTTCTGTTCCTACTTCCCGCGCCACGCGAGTTACTTCAGAAGCAAAGGAATTCAACTGATCGACCATGACGTTGACGGTGTTTTTCAGTTCTAAAATTTCCCCTTTAACATCAACGGTAATTTTCTTAGAAAGGTCGCCATTTGCTACCGCCGTTGTTACTGCGGCAATGTTCCGTACTTGGGCAGTTAAACTACCTGCCATAAAGTTGACGCTGTCGGTTAAATCCTTCCAAGTTCCCGCAACTCCTCGCACATCTGCTTGCACGCCGAGTTTGCCTTCGCTTCCGACTTCCCGCGCGACTCTTGTTACTTCAGAAGCAAAGGAAGAAAGCTGATCCACCATGATATTGATGGTATTTTTCAGTTCTAAAATTTCCCCTTTGACATCCACGGTGATTTTCTTAGAAAGATCGCCATTTGCTACCGCCGTCGTCACTTCGGCAATGTTCCGTACTTGGGCAGTTAAATTCCCCGCCATCGAGTTTACCGAGTCGGTTAAATCTTTCCAAGTTCCCGCTACGCCTCGCACTTCTGCTTGCACGCCGAGTTTGCCTTCTGTTCCCACCTCGCGCGCCACCCTTGTTACTTCCGAAGCAAAGGAATTTAATTGATCCACCATCACGTTAACGGTGTTTTTCAGTTCTAAAATTTCCCCCTTTACATCAACGGTAATTTTCTTAGAAAGGTCGCCATTTGCTACCGCCGTCGTTACTTCCGCAATGTTTCGCACTTGGGAAGTTAAACTACCTGCCATAAAGTTCACGCTATCGGTTAAATCTTTCCAAGTTCCCGCTACCCCTCGCACATCTGCTTGCCCGCCTAATTTGCCTTCGCTGCCAACTTCCCGCGCGACTCTTGTTACTTCAGAGGCAAAAGAAGATAGCTGATCCACCATGATATTGATGGTGTTCTTCAGTTCTAAAATTTCCCCTTTAACTTGTACTGTAATTTTTTTAGATAAGTCGCCGTTAGCGATCGCTGTCGCCACTTCGGCAATATTTCGCACCTGTCCGGTCAAATTCCCCGCCATCGAGTTGACGTTATCCGTCAAGTCTTTCCAAGTTCCCGCAACTCCCTTAACTTCTGCTTGCACCCCCAACTTGCCTTCGCTTCCCACTTCCCGCGCCACCCGCGTCACTTCCGAGGCAAAGGAAGAAAGCTGATCCACCATGATATTGATGGTGTTTTTCAGTTCTAAAATTTCCCCTCTCACATCAACGGTAATTTTTTTGGAGAGGTCGCCGTTAGCGATCGCCGTCGCCACTTCAGCAATATTCCGCACTTGGGCAGTTAAATTCCCCGCCATCGAGTTTACCGAATCGGTTAAATCTTTCCAAGTCCCGGCAACGCCTCGAACTTCTGCTTGCACCCCCAATTTACCTTCCGATCCAACTTCCCGCGCCACCCGCGTTACTTCCGAGGCAAAAGAAGAAAGCTGATCCACCATAATATTGATGGTGTTTTTCAGTTCTAAAATTTCCCCTCTCACATCAACGGTAATCTTCTTCGATAAATCGCCATTTGCTACCGCCGTTGTCACTTCGGCAATGTTTCGCACTTGGGCAGTTAAATTCCCCGCCATCGAGTTTACCGAATCGGTCAAATCTTTCCAAGTTCCGGCAACGCCTCGCACTTCTGCTTGCACTCCCAACTTGCCTTCCGATCCGACTTCCCGCGCTACCCTTGTTACTTCCGATGCAAACGAATTAAGTTGATCCACCATTACGTTAACGGTGTCTTTCAACTCCAAAATTTCCCCTTTCACATCAACCGTAATTTTCTTAGATAAATCCCCATTTGCTACTGCCTTCGTGACTTCGGCAATATTCCGCACCTGGGCAGTCAAATTCCCCGCCATCAAATTGACATTATCCGTCAAATCTTTCCAAGTTCCCGCAACCCCTTTGACTTCTGCTTGCCCGCCCAACTTGCCTTCCGTACCGACTTCCCGCGCCACCCGGATCACTTCCGAAGCGAAGGAGTTCAACTGCGCCACCATCGTGTTGACGATTTGCCCGGTTTGGAGAAATTCGCCCTTGAGTAGACTACCGTCAATTTCCAATGCGATCGTTTGGGAAAGATCGCCGTTAGCAACTGCCCGAATTACCCGCGACGTTTCCGCCATTGGTTGGACTAAATCTGTAATTAGGGTATTGACAGATTCAACGCAATCTGTCCAAGAACCACCCGCACTTCCTAATGAGGCACGCTGAGTAATTTTTCCTTCTTTCCCCACCACCGTACTGATGCGATCGAACTCCTGCACCATTCTTTGATTTAGCTCGATAATATCGTTGAGGCTGTCGGCTATTTTTCCAGCTAAACCCGTTTGATCTATCGGCATTCTTACCGAAAAATCGCCTTTTTTAACGGAGTTCAGGACTTTTAGGAGTTGTCTGGCATCTAGATACTCTGTATCGGTGATTTGCGCGGTGGGCATAGTCTTAGGAAATTGGCGTTCGTGGTGGTGCGATAACGGCAGAATACACCCAGCGAAAGCACTAGGTGTTTTAGTTAAAAAAGTCTTAATTTTGTTTCAGTTTGTCATCGGTATGACAAGCTTTATAGTGCTAGTAGTCTGCGTTGGAAAAGGTTGTATCTCAAGTTCTCGCAACAACCAAGGGTGAGCGATTAATCAGCTTCTCTAATTTATCCTTCTGAAATAGTATTTCTTCTCTAGCAGATAAATTGGGCATTTCTTGGCGACAGTGGTTACAATACCAGTAAATTTGTTGAGGACGAGCGTGGCGCAGCATGGGGTAGGAGCAACAAGGGCAGGGTGTCATAAAACTAATTAAATCGTTACTTATTGTTAAAATTCCGACTCAGTTATGACTGAGCTTGTTCTGTAATTTAAGCTATACCTGTGTTGTGAAGATTCTGTGAATTAGGCTGAGTGTTTACAAAACTAAACTTTGAACGGGTAATCGGCATTTACTTGGGGTGACGACTTACAGCGGTTTTCAACAGGGTGCAACGCCACATTGTCGTCGGGGCACGGCAGGAGTAAGTTTGATCGCCAGTTCAAACATGGTAGAATGCCGTGCCCCTACCGGCATCGATCTGGCGGCAAATGCCTCTGGGTGTATTTCACCAACTGACGCCACATTGTCGTCGGGGCACGGCAGGAGTAAGTTTGATCGCCAGTTCAAACATGGTAGAATGCCGTGCTACTACCGGCATCGATCTGGCTGCAAATGGCTTACCTGGTCACCTGCGATTAATTTTGCGCGTTCTTTGGTAGGGCAAGCTCGAAGCCCCAAGGTTCGAGTAATGTGCGTAACAAATCGAACACTTGGGGGTCGGCATCGACTACGAGTAACTTGGCTTCGGGGGTGGTGGATTGTTGCAGGATTTGGGCGATCGCTTCCATCACCCGACTCGCCGACACGGGTTTGTGCAGGAAACCCCTAGCCCCGAGTTGGGCGGCGGTGATGCGAGCGCTCAAATTCTCCCGCGCTGTAAACACCAACACTGGTATGGGAGGTTGAGAAGTTGCCAATTCCGCTAACAGTCCAAATCCGTTTTCTGCCGAGTCGGGGAAGCACAGATCGAGCAACACGGCATCGGGGCGGGTATGAGCGATCAATTCTCTGGCTTTGGATAAATTATCAGCAGCGGCAGCCTGCATTCCCCAGGTTGTCGCCTCGGTTATCAAATGTGCGGTGAGGGCGGTATCGTCATCGACAATTAACAGTTGGGATTGCTGCTTGAGGGGAATCGGGGCGGGTGTTGGTAGGGATGGAGTGGCTTTCTCTCGCTCTAATTCTTGCCGCAATTCCAGAACGAGTTGAGGTAAATGCTCTATTTGCCCCGGATTCGGGTTTGTATCGGCTTTAAAGGTTTGTTCAATTTTACGAGAGAGGTGGGAGGCTTTCTCGAAACCAAAGCTGCCCAGGGAACCCACGAGGGTGTGTGCTTCCCTGAGAGCGGACTGGCGTAATTCTTCAGTCAGGTTGCTTTGTTCTAGGGCAGCGATCGCTTGTTCTAAAACCGCAATGCGAGCGAGGTACTTCTGTTTATATCGCTCCCAAATACCAGAAATAGCCGATTTGACATGGGGCATAGCAGATTCCCCCCCGCTCTCCTGCTCCAGAGCTCCCCTGCTCCAGAGCTCTGTTTCTCTTGGTTTGAGCCGATACCCCAGGCGATAGACTGTTTCGATCAGATCGGCTTTAGCCCCAGCTTGTTTGAGTTTAGATCGCAAACTCTTAATATGCGCTCTGACGGTATTTTCTGAAGGGGGTTCGTCAAATGACCACAGGTGATCGAGCAGGGCACTGGAACTGTATATCTTATTACTGTTGCGTAAGAAAAGCTCGAGCAGGCCATACTCTTTAGCAGTCAAATGCAGGAGTTGACCGTTGTAAGTAACTTCACAGCTACTGGGATCAAGACGAAGATTTCCCCACTCTATCACTGGCGAACTGGTGGTATTGCCTCGACGCAGTAAAGCGCGTATCCGGGCTAATAACTCTTGGAAATCAAATGGTTTAACGACGTAATCATCTGCCCCGGCGTCTAACGCCATCACCTTGCTGGTACTGGTGGATTGGGCGGTGACTAAAAGCACAGGGGTGCTATTTTGAGCTTGTCGCAGCCGTTTGCAAAGACTAATCCCGTCGAGCTTCGGCAGCATCAAATCGAGCAAAATCAAGTCATATTGGATACCTTCGGCCAAGTTCCAACCAGCTTGACCATCTAAAGCCAGATCGACTAGATAATGCTGGTTTGTCAGCGTGTCTTTCAGCACTTGAGCCAGATGCTCATCGTCTTCTACTAGCAAAATTCTCACGGCGGCTAGTTACCCTCAAGACTTGGCGAGAGCGAAATATCTCCTATAATCCAGATTAATCCTGAACGGTCGCTAGCGATCGCCCCAGGGCAGCTGTTACCGAAAGGTTTTACTGGTTTTAGGGGTAGACGGCTAACAACTGTGACAAAAATTCTGCTTAAATATACTTAAATATTGTGGGTTCTAATATCGTTTCCGGTTGCATCTAAACGATCAAAATTGGTTGTCGGGGCAGGGCAGTAGAAAATCTTCCGGTTTTGGGCAAAGCTGATGGGTGGCGTGCCCCTACAATATCAAAATTGTGGTCGGGGCACGGCAGTAGAAAATCTTCCGGTTTTGGGCAAAGCCTATTGATGTTCCCTACAATGACTTGACGGGTAGACAAAAATATACTTCGGACGGTGATAAACAGGCTGTTCTTGCCATTAGCAATTAGCAATTAGCAATTAGCACTATCTATGACCGCATCAACCATAATTAATCTACATCATCATGGGCATAGCGCCGATACAGGAAGTCTAAAGCGTAGTTGCGGAGGTCGTAGTAAGTTTGGTCTTCCATAATTTCCTCGCGATCGCGCGGACGTTCAAACGGAATCTCCAACACTTCGCCAATTTTAGCCGCAGGGCCGTTGGTCATCATCACGAGGCGATCTGCCAAATACAGTGCTTCATCGATTTCGTGGGTAATCATTAATACCGTTACCCGATGTTCGCGCCAGATGGCTAGAAGTTCGTCTTGCAATTCTTCCCGCGTCAGGGCATCTAATGCGCCGAAGGGTTCGTCTAAAATTAGCACTTGGGGACGAATAGCTAAGGCGCGGGCGATCGCCACCCGTTGTTTCATCCCGCCGGATAATTGGGTGGGACGCTTGTACATTGCTTCTCCCAGTCCGACCATTTCCAGATGTTCGCGCGCGATCGCAGTTTTCTCGGCTTTGGATTTTTCGGGATAAACTTCGTCTACGGCTAAGTAAACATTATCAAACGCGGTCATCCAAGGCAGCAAACAGTAATTTTGAAACACTACCATGCGGTCGGGTCCTGGTTCGGTAATGCGCCGAGTTTGCAGTCGCACTTCTCCCGTTGTCGGTGTTTGGAACCCGGATACCATGTTCAACAGGGTGGATTTACCGCAGCCAGAGTGACCGATGAGGCAGATAAATTCGCCTTCGTAAACTGTTAAGTCAATCCCATCCAATACAACGGCAGGGCCTTTGGGAGTGGGATAAACTTTAGTGACGCTATCGATTACTAAAAATGGGTCTTTTTTCCGTACCGATTGCTGTTTTTTTAAGGCTGTTTGAGTGCTGTTGAATGTTTGCATGGTTATCAATAAGGGACTAGGGGATAGGGAGTGGGGAGGCTTACTCGTTTGGCTAGGGAAGAATATCTATTTATTGAACCGCCAAGACGCCAAGGACGCCAAGAAAGAAGAAAGGAAGAAGATAGGTAATGTTGTGGCGCGCTGGGAGTGGGAATAGAAAAATAATTTCTTTCCCTAGCCTTTAGCCCCTTCTACGCTGCTTGAGAATCGACTAAAATTTCTTCAACGTTGAATTCGCGTTTGATTTCTAAGCGTTTGAGATAGCCTAGGGGATCGTCAGGATTAAATACAACGCCGTCGAACAGGGTAAACGGTTTGCGGTCTGGTTCCATATCGGACCAATTTAATTGGCGTGCGGCTTCGCCGTATAAGTCTACCCGGCGGACTCGTTCGAGAATTTCGATCCAATTTTTGGGGAAGGCGGTAATTCCCCAACGGGCGAGTTGAGTTAATATCCATAACCCTTCGGCGCGACCCGGACAATTAGTATTCTCGAAGTGGAATTGGTTGAAACGCGGCATTAGTTGCGGCGGCGCACCCGTTCCCCGATGATAGTATCCTAAGAAACCTGGGCGAATATATTCGGCGGGGACACCGACATATTGGGCTTGAGTTAGCCATTGCATAATCTCTTCCCGATTGCGGCGGTCTTCGCAGTATTCGCAAGCTTCTAAAAGCGCTTTAACGAGGGCGATGTGCAGGTTCGGATATTGATTTGCCCAATCTTCCCGTACTCCCACCACTTTTTCTGGGTTTCCGGGCCAAATATCCAGGTCGGTGGCGATGACGAAGCCCAATCCTTCGTAAACGGCGCGACAGTTCCAAGGTTCGCCGACGCAGTACCCGTCGATGTTTCCCGCTTTGAGTTGGTTGACCATTTCTGGTGGGGGAACGACGACTAAGTTTACATCGCGGTCGGGGTCAATTCCACCTGAAGCTAGCCAGTAGCGCAGCATCAGGTTGTGCATCGAACATTCGTGAACGACGGCGAGGGTGTAAACTTTGTCTTTGTTTTGTCCGATCGCGCGTTTAAAATCGCTTAATGTCCGCACCCCTTGTTGGTAGAATCTATCGCTTAAGGTAATCGCGTTACCGTTGCGGCTGAGAACCATCGCTGTAGAGGTGGCTACTGGTGCGTTGCCAAATAGACCCAACGTCATTGCGAGGGGCATTGCCGTCACCATTTGGGCAGCGTCTAGGCGTCCCGTGGCGACACCCTCTGCGATCGCATCCCAGTTACTTTCCCGCACCAAATCGACTTCTTCTAACCCATGTTTTTTGAAGAAACCTTTTTCTTTAGCCACCACAAACGGCGCGCAATCTGTTAAAGGCAAAAAGCCAATGGCTAATTTAACTTTTTCTAATTCCCTGCCACCTTTAGAAACGATTTTGCGGACAACTTCTTTAGTTTGCTTGACAGATGTTGCACTTGCTGCTTTAGTTTCGGTTGCAGCTGCGGCTTGTTTTGCCTTGCGTCGTTTATCCCGCTTCTGCTGGTTGAGGAGATTAATTAATTGGGCCCGCATGTGATAATAATCGGGATGGTTAACCACTTCCAAACGATGGCGAGGGCGGGGAATATTCACTTCTAAAATTTGACCGATATGGGATTCTGGCCCATTAGTTAACATGACAACGCGGTCGGATAATAGAAGTGCTTCGTCCACATCGTGGGTAACCATTACCGAGGTAACGTGACTTTCCTGGCAAATTTGCATCAGTTGTTCTTGCAAGTTACCCCGCGTTAAAGCGTCCAACGCGCCGAAGGGTTCGTCTAAGAGTAATAGTTTAGGACGGATGGAAAGGGCGCGCGCGATTGCTACCCGTTGTTTCATCCCCCCCGATAATTGTCCCGGACGTTTATCGGTGGCGTGGCGCAGTCCCACCATATCAATACTTTGTTCGATAATTCCGCGTCTAGAGCCTTTAGGTTCCGACCCATAAACTTCATCAACTGCCAATTCAATATTTTCCCGTACCGTCAACCAAGGCAGCAACGAATAGTTTTGGAATACTACCATGCGATCCGGTCCCGGTTCGGTCACTTGGCGACCTTCTAAAATCACGCCGCCGTGACTTGGTTTATCCAAACCGGCAATAATATTGAGCAGGGTTGATTTACCGCAACCAGAGTGACCAATTAAGGAAATAAACTCGCCTTTACGAATCTTGAGTTCGATATTCTTCAGGGCGATATACTTACCGCCATTAGCTAGCGGGAATACGCGGTCAATGTGATCGACTTCTACGAAGAAAGACATGGTGATTGGTAATTGGTAATTGGTAATTGTGTTTGTAGTAGGCGCTGCCATCGCCTACTACGAACTACTTATGTTCTTGCGGTACTAGAAGGCTGCCGATGAAGCTAACTAACCTGTCTAGTAGCAGACCGACCACCCCGACGTAAATCAGCGCGACAATAATTTGGGACAACAGCGAGTTGTTGTAAGCATCCCAGATAAAGAAACCAATTCCTACACCGCCGACTAACATTTCAGCCGCAACAATTGCCAACCAGGATAAACCAATTCCTATTTTCAACCCGGTAAAAATGTAGGGAACCGAAGCGGGCAGAACGATCTTCAAGAAATACTTATGACTTTTTAGACGCAACACCCTGGCGACGTTTCTGTAATCTTGCGGAATGTTCTGTACGCCAACGGTTGTGTTAATCAGAATCGGCCAAATCGCCGTAATAAAAATTACAAAGATTGCGGAAGGATTGCTTTGTTGAAACGCGGCAAGAGAAATCGGTAACCAAGCGAGGGGAGGAATGGTACGCAGCACTTGAAAAAGTGGGTCTACGGCGCGAAAAACAAAGTCATTGACGCCAATAAAAATACCCAAAGCGATGCCAACAATTGCCGATAAAGAAAAGCCAATTGCTACCCGTTGCAAGCTGGCGAAGACTTGCAAAGCCAAGCCTTTATCGGTGCCACCGTTATCAAAGAAAGGATTGATGATGTAAGGGTCCCACGTATCGGCGATTACTTGCATCGGCCCTGGTAAGCCTTTGGAACCGGGAGGACAGAGAATTTGCCAGACAATCGCAAAGAATGCGATCGCTACAATTGGCGGCAAGACATATTTATTATTTTTCTTGAACCAACTACCCAACAATTGCTGGGGATTGTTATTAGTTGAATATCTGCGATCGCTTCTAGCAGTCATGAAACCCTCCAAATTATCAGCCGTCAGTTATTACTTTGTCTTCCCCTAGTTCCCAGGCTCCTGCCTGGGAACTCAATCCTAGAGGCTCTGCCTCGGCTACATTATTGACTAATTAAGCCTTCTTAATCTTGAGACTTGCCAAATAAGCTGCCGGGTTTTCCGGATCGAAAGTAACGCCATCAAAGAAAGTTTCGACACCGCGAGAAGGACTGGTGGGAATTTCGGCCGCCGGTACGCCCAATTCTTGAGCGGCTGCTCTCCACAAATCTTCCCGGTTGACTTTATCAACCAATTCCTTAGTATTAGTATCCGCCGGAATATTGCCCCAGCGAATATTTTCAGTCAAGAACCACAAATCGTGACTCTTATAAGGATAGGAAGCATTATCTGCCCAGAACTTCATCCGCAAGTCGCTAGCTTGCAGCGCGGGACGACCATCGCCATATTCAATATTGCCTTTAGCCCGTTCGATAATATCAGCTGCGGGTA
Source organism: Microseira sp. BLCC-F43 (assembly GCF_041929235.1). NCBI lineage: Bacteria > Bacillati > Cyanobacteriota > Cyanophyceae > Aerosakkonematales > Aerosakkonemataceae > Microseira > Microseira sp. BLCC-F43. Next base: position 25,087 of record NZ_JBHFNP010000019.1, on the reverse strand, counting down.
CTTTAAACCACTTCGCTTGCGACAGAATTTGGCACATTTCTTCTTTATTTTCCGTCTTTTCGCACCACTGCTGCGCTTCCATGACAGCTTTTAAAATTGCCTTCGCCGCTTTAGGATGTTTATCCACCCAATCTGCGCGCATTCCTAAAGCTTTTTCGGGGTGGTTTTTCCACAGTTCTCCTGTCACTAAAGCGCTATAACCTGCCCCCTGGTTAATCAATTGCGCGTTCCAAGGTTCCCCTACGCAAAATGCTTCCATATTCCCCGTCTTCATATTTGCCACCATTTGCGGCGGTGGAACGGGAATTACCGAAACTTCTTGGTCTGGATTAATGCCGTTAGCTGCTAGCCAGTAGCGCATCCACAAGTCGTGAGTACCGCCGGGAAAGGTAATGGCGACTTTAAGTTCGTCTTTACCGCTGGCTTTAGCTTGAGAGAATGCATCCTTAAGCGCTTTAGCTTCTAAGCCAATCTTGGCATCTTTGTAAGTATTGCCAATAGAAATCGCCTGACCGTTTGTATTTAACCTTGCCAAAATGTACATCGGTATAGCTTGCTTGGTCTTGGTTTGACCCAAGGTCATAAAGTAAGGCATGGGGGTTAGAATGTGCGCCCCGTCGATACCGCCGCCAGTGGAACCAATTTCTAAATTATCGCGAGTAACCGGCCAAGATGCTTGCTTGAGGACTTCTACATCCTTCATCCCATACTTTTCAAACAACCCCTTTTCTTTGGCAATAATTAGGGGTGCAGAGTCGGTCAGCGCGATATATCCCAGTTTGGCTGTCGTCACTTCTGGGGCGTCGGCGGCGCTGACGTTGGTAGCTACGACTGGACTCGAAGTTGCCGCGGGTGCATTGTTAGCAGCGGGCGTATTGTTGGCGGTAGTATTATTCCCTGAAGTACAGCCGTGGGCTAAAAGAGTTCCTGCTGCTGTTGCGCCTGCGGTGATGATGAATTTGCGTCTGGAAAACTTGGTCATTTTTCTTTACCTGTACGATAGTTGGTTTCTTTCCGGCTTGGCTCCCCCTATCTAGAGGGGATTAAGTTGCATCTGATAGCAAGTTGGTGTTCGTTTTGGCTTTCTGCAAGCGGGTAATAATTTTACTCTGGATCTTAGACAAATTAAATCGATGGATGGGGTATCGCCTTTAACAGAAAGCATCGTATTTGTAAATAGTTTTGCTAGTAGGTTGCGTTTAGGTACGTTATCACTTGGGGTTACCCTTACTGAACAGCTATTGAGTTTTGTTAAGTAAAACCGGCTTCGGCTCCTCCTTGGTGTCTAATTAAGCCATCGCTGAATTGATTGTTTCGTATCTTTAGTTACAAATTATTGCAATAAATGAAGTTTAGGCATATATGTTATGCAATTTTGACATATATAATTCTTGAGAAAGATTGACCAAAGAGGCAGAGGTCCAGGGGCAGGTGGGCAAAAGGTGCTCCAGGGGAATTTGAATGTACATTCTCCCCATCTCCCCATCTCCCCATCTCCCCATCTCCCCTGCTCCCCTGCTCCCCTGCTCCAGAGCCCCTCTGCTTCTTTTTGACCCAAAGGAATTGGTAAAGTTGAATTTGGAAGCGCTTAGAGTTATTTATGGATCGTCGTACCTTTCTGGGCTGGGTGGGTGTGGGTTGGGTAGCCAGTTCGCTGCCGGTAGCACTTGCCGCCTGTTCCTCTAACAACACCGATACTCAAGCACAAACAAATAACACCGCCACGGACACAGCCGTCGCCAGTTCTCCCCGCAGCGATCGCTTTGTCGTTGTCGGTACGGTTGCGGATTTAACTCAGAAAGGTCAAATCCTGGACAAGCAATCTGCCGTTGGCCCGGTTTTAGTTGTCCGTAACCCTGCTGCTGCTAACCAACTTGTGGCGGTTAATCCCACCTGTCCCCACTTACGCTGCACGGTAGATTGGAAGTCGCAGCCAAGGGAGTTTGTCTGTCCTTGTCACGGTTCTAAATTCGCCACCAATGGCACCGTTGTCACCGGTCCAGCGGATAAGCCGCTAAAAACTTACCAAGCCAAGATTGAAGGTAATTCAGTTTTGGTCAGATCCAGCTAGATCAACCACCAAATATGATCAAACAGCATGGTTTCGATGCATAATAAGAATCGAAAAAGTCATTCAGTAGTAAAAGTTACAAAAACCAACTGGGAGAACCGAATATCGTGTTTTCAGTAAAACATCAAGTACGTCGCGCAACAGCGGAATTAACGCCTGTGGACAAGAAGGAGCCGACTCCCTTGGCTGAAGCAGGAAATAAACGTCAAAACAAGCGAGTTAGATAGCTATGCGTGTTTTGAGTCAGTTTTGTGTTGCACCTACTCCAAGCCCTCCGATTGACAAGGCGATCGCCTCCTATGAAAGGGGCGATTTTTTATTAAAATCCAACTCGCTCAAATAAATAAGGATCATGTTGAACGTTCTAGAACAGGCTGCTTGTGCCGTTGAGCAAAAGAATTGGTCTTTGCTCAACCAATGCCTGCAACAACTGCCGGTGAAGAGAAACAGTGCAGGCGCACCTGGGGGGGAACAGCAAGCCTTACCTGATATAAATTTACTGCTAACTTTAGCGTTAGAAATTCTGGAAACCGGGGATTTTCACCAACGTTGGGAAGTTGCGAAGGTTTTCCCTCGACTGGGAAGTTTTGCGATCGCTCCTTTAGTAGCTATTTTGGCAGACGAAGCCGAAGAAGATCGGGAGTTACGCTGGTTCGCTGCTCGCATTTTAGGCGATTTCCACAATCCAGAAGCGATCGCGGCTTTGGTAGACGTTCTCAAGACCAACCATAGCGAAGATTTAACCGCAATGGCAGCAGCCGCGTTAGCCAGCCTCGGTGCATCGTCAAAAAATGCTACCGCTTTTCGCTTAGCAATCGACGCTTTGACGGATATGCTGGAGCGAGACGAAACCAGATCCTTGGCAGTAAAGGCGCTTTCCCACATCCGCCACTCGGAAACCATTACACCTCTGCTCAGTGTTATCCGAGATAAAGAAGTAGCGGTTAGAACAACAGCTATAGAAGCGCTCGCCAGCTTTCACGACGATCGCATTCCGCCAGTTTTGTTAGACGCGCTCAAAGATACCGCAGCGCCAGTGAGGCGGGAAGCCACCATCGGTTTGGGTTTCAGGGCGCAATTGCAGGAAGAATTAGAATTGGTGGCGCAGTTGACCAAGCAACTTTGGGACTTGAATCTGGAAGTTTGCCATGCTGCTGCTATTGCCTTGGGGCGCATGGGAACAGACGCCGCCGCCGATGCTTTGTTTGCCGTGCTGCGAAAGGGAACCGCGCCGCTATCGTTACAAGTTCAAATTGTGCGAAGTCTCGGCTGGATCGAGACGCCAAAGGCGCTAATTTATTTACAAAAAGCGATCGCACAGCGGAATCGATCGCCGGTGAGCAAAAAAGACGGGTCGAATGGGAGACGCGGCGACGGGGAGAGTTTTTCTACAACATTCACCGCGTCACCGCTCTCCCTTGTCACCGCTTCCTCTTCGCGTCCGATGCCCAACAATCCAGGGGATATTGACTTAGTTTGCCAGGAAATTATCGCGGTTTTGGGGCGCGTAGAAAAGCCAGATGTAGTACGGCTCGCTGCTAAGATTTTGCTTGATGGCTTGAATTCTAACTATCCGACGATTCAACATCCTAGACTGAAACAAGCCTTGGCAACGAGTTTGGGGCATCTGAAAGATCCGGCGGCGATTGATTCGCTAATTCAAATGTTGGCAGATGGGGATGAGGGTGTAAAATGGCACGCCATCGCAGCCTTAAAAAAGTTCTCTGGGGTCGCGCCAAAATTAGAGGCTCTGGTCGCTAATCATAATTTGACCCCCGCGCTCAAACAAGGGATTGCAATCGCTCTGGAGAATCTCAGATTTTAGATTGGGTAATTGGTAATTGCTAATTGCTAATTGCTAATTGGTAAGTTCCCCCCTGCTCACCTGCTGAATTTGCGTAATTCCTGATATAGTACAATCTGCAAGCCCGCAATTGAAACCCAAAAAGCTCCCAGTGGGTGGGAGCTTTTTATTGACTATTAGCACTTACGCAAAGAAACTTTGGCGAGCCGAAAAATCCTTGGTTTGGCAATCATATCATGTCCTTAGGCATCGGTAGTGTATGGATAGCTAATTGCGTGTAAGGGCTATCGCATTTGCGCTGTTATTTTGTCGGCCAACAAGAAATATTTCTACGCAAATGCGATAGCCCCTGCTAATTGCTCGCTTGTCAATTGCCTCCAGAGCTGCTCAGTAATTATTGACTGTTTCTTTTTTATTTAGCCATTAGCGATTAGCTATTAGCAGTTACACAACCGTTGCCAAGGGACATGATATCAGAGATCGACGGTCGAAACCGGGTTTCTGGCCTCGGATTGCGTAAGTTCTGTGACTATTAGCACATTGCCAAATCTACCTGTTCCCCAATTAAATCCAAAAATCTGGTTCCATAGTGCTGAATTTCCCAAAAACTTGCCTGTGGTGCTACTGATTTGTAGACCCGAAATGTCTTGATAATTCCCAAAGTGGCGGCACTTTCCAGAGGCTTTAAACAAACAGGAAGTCGGCAGCGGTGAGGTTTGTTACACCAGCAACAGTAATGCTATTGCCAGTACCAAACGCTGTGGAGGTGACAATCGAATTGCCACTACTGACGCTAATGGATAAATTGCTAAAGCTAATGCCAAAACTGATGAGATCGATCTTGTCAGCTCCATCTCTGAAGCTATTGATCCTATCGGCTCCAAATCCACTGGAGAAAATCAGTAGATCGGCTCCAGCCCCACCATTGAGCGTATCATTACCAGCCCGACCAATCAGCCTATCCTCTCCATCTCCACCATTGAGAATATCGCTACCAGCACCGCCATCGAGATAATCATTTCCGGCTTCACCATTGAGGGTGTCATTGCCCTCGTTGCCAAAGATGTTATCGTTGTCGCCAGATCCCGTCAGAATCTCAGCACCTGAGGTTCCTACATAAAGGGCGATCGCACCCGTTGCCGTTGCGCCAGTGAAATCGGCGTTGGTCAAGTCAACTTTGGTGAAGTTGGCATTGGACAAGTTGGCATTGGTGAAGTTAGCACCAACCGCTGAACCATCCACAAAGTTGATGCCGCTTAGGGTTGCACCCGTCAGGTTAGCGCCGTCCAGATCTGCCTTCTGGAGAGAAGCACCGCTCAGGGTTGCACCCGTCAAGATAGCATTGTTGAGGCTGGCCTCTGTGAGATCCGCTGCGGTCAGATTGGCTGCCACCAGGAGAGTCGATCCATTGCCCTTTATCAGTTTCAGATTCGCATCAGTTAAATTTGCGCCAGTTAAATTGGTGCCAAAGATCTCCGTATTTTCCAGAAAAGCGTTATTGAGTTCAACACCACCTGTGAGATTAGCACCATTGAGGAAGCCAAAGCTCAGGTTAATCCCGGTCATCTTTGCCCCAATAGCTGTGGCATTAGTCAGATTGCCACGTACCAGTTCAGCACCCGAAAGATCGGTTCGATAGGAGGTGCTATTTGGTGAGACAAAAGTATTGAGATTTGCGCCAACTAATTGCAGATCTTCTGCAATCAAGTCCACCATAATGGCACCCCGCAGATCCGCTCCGTCCAAGTCGGTATCCGACAGAAGCGCCCCAGTTAAATCAGTCTGGATTGCAGTGCCATTGGCGTTGACATAAGGACTGAAGTTAGACCCTGTAATCACCACATCCTCTGTCCGGAAGCCAGTCATAATGGCACCCCGGAAACTCAGATTTGCGGCTACATTCGGTGTTAGGGTACTCGTATCGGTGAGCGCTGCTCCACTTAAATTCGCCCGGTCAAAGATCGAGTTTTCCAGGTTAGCATCGGTAAAGTTGGTTAATGTGAAATCAGCACCTGTGGCATTGGTGCCAGAAAACTTGATGCTTTCAATGTCAGCACTCTCGAAGTCAGCACCCGTAAGGGTCGCACCTGTGAAATCTGCACCTTTAAGTTTGGCATCAAAAAACTTGGCATTCGTGGCGTTGGCGTTGTTAAACTTACTGTTTTCACCGGATTCGCCACTCAGATCGGCTAAATTAAAAATGGTGTCAACCAGGGTGGCACTGCTCAGGTCGATGCCTTTCATAACAGCAAGCGACGCATCAGCTCCACTCAGATTTGCACCCACCGCAACTGCATCGGTGAAATTGGCTTCCCGCAAATTCGTTGTTGCACCTGACAGGTTCGCACCCGATAAGTTGATTCCCAAAGCGGTAGCCTTGAAAAGGTTTGCACCTACCATGTTTGCCTGAGTAAAATTCACATTACTCATGGCAGCCAAATTAAACTTCGCGCCTGTTAAGTCGGCACTGACTGAATTGAAAGGCGAAAAGTCAACATTGGTCAGGGATGCGGCTTGAAAGTCAGCATTCTGTAAAATTGTGCCTTTGAATTGCACATCGCCGATCAGAGAAGAGACAAACTTAGAAAAGTCATTGGGAACGCTCAAATTCTCACCATTAAAATTTTCGTTGCTTACTGTGTCGAAGCTACGATCGATTACTGCCATAAACATCCACCCGAATTATTGTATTGAACGTTCTTTTTTCTTTTATTCTCAGGTATTCTCAAACACTTAGAACCTAACAACAGACTTTTTGCTTCGGTAATTTCACCCTAGATTACTGCTTTATTGAACTCGAGTCAATTTTGTTTGTCAACGATTGTGAGAATTTTCTCATCATATTATTACCTTTTATAAATCGAAAATAAATTATCATTTTAAATACCCCAAAATAATATAGATGCTACCTTTTGGCGCGGCTTTGGTGCCCAGATTCCGCACGCTGTGGTATCGCACAGCATAATTACCCAGACAACTCTATTTTTCAAGTGATAAATTATGCCTTTAAACAGGGTTTTCTCCGTTTATATACGTTATAAACGTATAATTTATAGCTTTATTATTTGATAAAAACAGGTAAAAACCGATTGTGACAGTTGAGGGGGCGAAATCTGGGTTAATAGTGAAATGTACTTTCCTAGTTTTGTTTTGCAAAAGATATAAAGGACAGGACTGACGCAACTTTCAAATGCGATCGCATACGCCAGATCTGGGTAGCCTGGGCTTGACAAAAAGACCGTTTAATGTATCATTATTCTGAGAATGATAATAAAACAGCATTATGAGAATTTTCTCTTAGCTGCATAAACCAGCTATAAATCTTTTCCTCTTAACCCAAGTTGTGCGAGCGCTCTACCAAAATTGGTTGATTTCGTGGGTTTAGTTGTAAAAGTCACAAATTTTTCGGCGAGCTGCTGCGAGCTAATTAATACCAAGTTGTGCCTCAGAGTACTATAAGTCTGCTTCGCTCTTTTCTCTGTTGTTTCTTTGTCACTTCTATCCACTATCTTAGAATGCAGCTTGCTAGAGCGATGGTCAAAATTATTTTATTTTATTGCGGTAATAACAAAATAGAGTAACTAAGACTCAACATTAACCAAAGAAAAATAAAGATATGACAAGCGGTTGTATCAATTTCTACGGAACTGGGGCAAGAAATGCGGTATGGTCTTGTCAGCTCCGATGTAAACCAGGATACAAAACCCTGGGCGTCGAGCAGTTGCAGGCATTGCTAGCGATCGCTGAAACTGGCAGGTTCAGGACTTACGCACGAGGATCTGATCGCCAAAGTTTCTGGGTGGCTCTCTAGTGTTATAGCGACGATTTTTCAGAGAAAGAAAGGTGATTTGCGTCAGGAGCTTTCAGAAAGCAGCGCGATTTGGCGGCGTCACGCAATCGACGATTAGTCGGCAGATCCAGTCTAAAGAAGCAGATCTGGGGTTGCCGCTATTTGATCGCACCGCGCCAGCAAAGCTAACCCTGGGGGGGGAAAGATTTTGGCCTCGCGCTGCCTTGGTTGACTGGTTTTGATGGGTCTGGTGGCAGCACATCAAAGATGAGATGAATGCGCCATTGTTCCGAAGGATTGAAAGCTTCGTGGGGTTGTTTATTGTCAAACCACCAGAGTTCGCCTTCATGCATGATGGTTTCCTCACTACCGCATTTCATCCAGCTTCCGGATTGGCTGTGGAGAACCAAATGATAGCGCTCGCGCAGTCTGTAATATTCACCGTAGTCGATGTGGCTGTAGACTCGTCCTTTTGGGGCTAACTTGAAGATGTTAACTCTGCCTAATTCTCCACCAATTTCCTCGACAAACCTCTCGACCCAATTCATCACCACGGGAAATTCCCCAGCTATTTCCGTGGGACAGGAGGCATGGACATCTCTGGCATTCTCAATTCCTGGCGGAAAGGGTTTTGCCGCTCTTGTGAGGAAAATGCTTTGAGTTTCTGGCTGAGGCATCAGCTTTTGTTGCCGACTCGTATCATAGAACCAGAAAGCTGATTTATCGGTGATTTCTGCGATCAAAGGGGCAATTTCTACGCTTTGTTTCAGCCGTTGAAAAGCCTTCCTGGGTTGCGTTACCCGCTCGGGAAACGCGGACAAGTTACAAAGTTTGAGCAGCGCCATCAAGCTCTGCTGCACATTATCCAGGCCAATCTGGTTGTCATAGACTGTCGTCCGCACAGCTCCCTGAACTTGCGATCGCTTCCTAACGTAGAACATATCGACATCGTTTTTAAATTGCAATTGGCGAATGTGGCATATTCCCCGCCAAATGACTAACTCATAGGCATTAGCTCTAGTCGGATCGTTGTTTTGCACTGCCAGACGATAAGCCTCCGCTAGACCTTGCAAATAATTCCCAGTAGCTGCCGCCTGGGATAAGCCATATTCCGGGTATGTCGAACCGTAAAATCGACCTCGCAAATCCAGGGAGCGTAGCCGATCCCATTGTTGTATGGGCAATAGCCAGTCATTCATCTCAAAGACAAAATCCCGGAATATGGGGTCGCCAGTCTCGTCAAATAGCAAGGCATAGGCTTGGCTATGCCAGGGGATAAAGGCGGGATGACGATTAGCCAGGTGATATTTTCGATAATAGGAGAAGCTTTGGCGACACTTATCCAACCTCTGCACAGTGGGATTCATTTGATATAGAGATGCCCAAAACAGAAGGGCGACTCCGGCGTCAATATTGTGGTGTTGATCTTCGTGTCCCTGATGCGGGTTATTAAAAGAACCATCTGCTTGCCACAACGCCTCAATCTCCTGGCATAGCATCTGGTAAATGTGCAACACAAAACTTACTCAAAGGGCGCATTTCGCTTAATTCGACGGAAAGCTTGCTGCTTCAACCAAGGATGACGGCATCAACAGTCCCCAGGCGTAAATTCCGCGCTTGCCGCACGTACAAGGGTTTTTGGGGCATTTTCCAGATTTATCGCAGCATTTAGATCGCGATCTATGGAAACGCCACATTTACTGCAAAAGTAAACACGCTCTTTCAAAGGCATTGGTTGAATATTGCCGCAGCAGGAGCATGTTTTAGAGGAGGGAAACCACCGCTCAACCAGTTCTACTGTAGTACCGAAGAATGTCACCTTGTAAATCAACATTCTGCGGAATTCATAAAATCCCAAGCTGGAAATGGCGTCAGCTAATTTTTGATTAGCTATCCTGCCAGCGACGTTGAGATCTTCAATCCGAATTCGGTAGTACTTAAGGCTTATGTCAGTCGTATTTTTTGGCAAAAAGTCTCGCCTTATCTTAGCGATTCTGGCGGGCCTTTTGGCTAATCTTTGGTAGTACTTTAGGGCATTATTTGATGCTTTTACCCCAAGACTGCGGTTGCCCAATTGCTTGTTGCGGTTGTACCACTGCTCCTAAATTCGCTTGGTTAGAGCTGATTTCAGGGATTGTGGTGCAACAAATTTAGAACCATCCGATAATGTGGCAAAGCATTTAACGCCTAAGTCGATACCAACTGATTGAACCGGATGTAGGAGTGGTGGAACTTTGTCAACATAAGCGTGCGAATGAGACAAACCATCTATCAGAATCCCTCGAAATAGTGAATGTTTGGCTCAAGCAAAGGAATGGAATTCTTTGCTTGAGTCTAAATTCTCCTAAACCGGGGATAGTAATCTTCTTGCCTGGGTGAAGCACTTGGCGATTCGTGAACGGAATCATCGCTTCACCCTTGGCAGGATACAACCCTGCCTTTTTCAAGACGGTGAAACTGTCTCCCCTCTTCTTGGATTTGAATCGAGGGAAACCAGATTCACCTTTACGCCATCGCAAGGGTAGCCTTTGCTAAATTCAAGAGTGCTGATGAGTAAATAGCTGATGGATACTGTTTCATCCAAGCATACTCAGGCTTGGTTTTGACATAATTGGTAAAGACTTTTTCTATTTCGGCTAAGCGCTTGGCATCACTGGCTTTAATTCCCTCAAATTCCCAATATTGAGTTAGGAGTGACAGACCGAAATTATAAACAAGCCTAGAAAAACCGGCACATCCTGCTATTTTAGAGCGTTCTTTATTATTCAATTTAAGCTCTAGTTTCAGACTGTACATTTTCACCGATTGACTAGGCTGTATACTGCGATCATACCAATAAATAATTCCTCAAGCAAATGGACTTCAAAAAATCTAAATAAGGTCTGAGCTTAGAAATTTAAGAGGCTTAGAATATAACTCCACTACAATTGGAGCTAAAAGAAGACGTGAGAGCAGCTTCGGCGAGGCACTTGCCGAACCCGTCTCGCATCGCCTTACACAAAAATGCCACTGTTTGGCAGCCAGAGTCGGAGCGAGATACTTAGATTTGAGTGATTTAAGTAGAAATTATCCTATCTAGTCACACGTCTCGATAGCGATCGCGCTGAGGATGTTGCAAAATCGCCAAAGCAGCAAAAGCCATTGTGCCGAGAGTGAATTGATCTGGAGGTTCGAGTCTCCCCTCTCCTGACTAGATTGAGCAGAACTGCGCCAGATTGTGGTGCAGATTACGGTCAGCCACGGCAAGATGCTTTGGCTCACCCGTAAACCGGGCATAATCAATTAAGCTCAGGGTTGCCATGAATTGGCAAGTGAGATTGCCTTGATGGGATGCTTTACCCTTGCCAGGTAAATATTTGTTTGGTAGGCTCCCATCCTCAGCACCCACTCGCAACAGCCATCCTGCCATATCGTCAACCATGTCTGCCAGGGTTTGACGCGACATGTCCTCCAATGGCACAACCTGATTGCCTCGGTACATCATCGTCACGGTTACTGGAGGCTGGAGAGAAACCAGAATCTGTCTTGCCTCGAACGCGAAAATCGCCCCTCCACCCTTCTCAAAGGCTTCTGCTGACAACGATATACGCTTCAGAAAACGCTTAAACACCTGTTTGAAACTTAAGTTATCAGCAATCATCTGGGTGGGGCTGTAAATAGCCCCGTAGGATTGATATTGCAGTTTAATGCCGCGAATCCCTCTTTTGGTATTTGGGAACTTGCTTTTAAAGGCTTCGAGTGAGACACGGCGATAGTTACGAGTCAGGCACAGTTCAATCGTATCCACATCGTTAAAGTTGCCCTGGGAGAGGGCTGGAGTCATGGCAGCCACGGCACTGAAGAGTTCCCCTTCCTCCAGCCAGTACTGCTTGAGCAACCTTCCCTGGTGACGTAAAGCGACATAGGTAGATCCCAAACAACTAACTGGCTCAACGGCTTTGGGACTGTGATTGAAAGCTGCTTTTAAGCATTCTGCCAAGGTAATATCATCAATCTGTAAAGCACTCTTCATCTTAATTGACCCATCCTATTTTTGAGAATTACCTTTGAGTTGAGATTGAAGTTTGGCTTGAATTTTGTTGTTAGGACTTACGCAAAGAAACCCGGTTTCTCGGAAAATTCGTTGGTTTGGTCACCAGAAAGCGACGGTTGCAACTAGGTTTCTACGTAGATCTCTAGTTGCCAAACCAACGATTTTTCAGAGAAACTTTGGTGTTTGCGTAAGTCCCGTTATACTTGGGTTGAGGTCTGGATACAAATTTTGATGGTTCAAGATTATAGGCTTTCTGTGCTGCAAAAAAAGATTTCCAGTTGCGGTGTAAAACCCTCAAAACTTGATTGCTGACTTGACGAGGTAGCGCTGTATTTGACATCCTCACCGCCGTGAACGGGCGGTGATTCCCAAACCTCACTTCGGCGCGGTTTCTGCTTCTGTCCCTTGCGGGGTTTCGCACCAGCCTTTACAGACTTACTCTGTTCGGGTCTTAGGGTCGCTCCACAGACTGACACGGGCTTCCCCTGCCGCCAAAATGTTTTTACTAGCGTTAATATCTCGGTCATGGTGAGTTCCACAGCTTGGACAGTCCCATTCCCGAATATTTAACGGCATTTTTAAGGGCAATATGCCCGCAATTACTACACCGTTTAGAACTAGGAAACCATCTATCTATTTCGATGTAGTTTCTCCCATACCAACGGCATTTATAGGCTAATTGACGAGTCAGTTCTCCCCAACTAACATCACCCCCCTTTCATCCCCCCTAATAGGGGGGATGAAAGGGGGGTGGGATTTTTTACCATATTCTTTACCGCTAAATTCTCAACTACAATCCTTTGGTTTTCACGCACCAGTTGAGTCGTTAGCTTGTGCAAATGGTCTTTTCTACTATCGGTTATTTTGGCGTGAATCTTGGCTACCTTGATTCTCGCTTTCTCCCTATTTTTAGAACCCTTCTGTTTTCGATAAATATTTTTTTCGGCTTGACGCAATCTTCGATAATGCTTTTTAAAATGCTTAGGATTAGATACCTTGCCTCCCTCACTGGCGAGCGCAAGACTACTAATTCCTAAATCAATTCCTATCGCTTTATCTGTGGCGGGCAAAGGTTTAATCGTTAGGTCATCAAATCTTATTGAGATATGCCAACCTCCAGAGGGATGTAATTTTACTGTTACGGTACTAGGGGAACATCCTTTCGGTATCTGCCTATACCATCGAATTGGTAATGGTTCTGAACATTTAGCTAAATAAATTTGTCCGTCTTTAAATTTAAACGCTGACTTGGTAAATTCTGCACTTCCCCCTTGATGTTTTTTCTTAAAGTTAGGATACTTAGTACGACCTGCAAAAAAGTTAGTAAAAGCGGTTTGTAAATGCCTTAACCCTTGCTGTAAAGGTACACAGCTAACCTTATGCAAGAAAGTCTAAGTCTTCCTGCTTTTTCCAATCGGTTAACATTGAGGATGTTTGAGCATATCCTATCCTTTCTTGCCTTTCGTACCAAGCCTGTGTTCTTTCATGGAGTGCTTTATTGTAAACCAATCTTACACAGCCCAATGTGCGCCGCAATAGCGACTCTTGTTCGGGTGTTGGGTAAAATCTGTAATTATATGCTTTTTCCATACCTCACATTCTAGCACATATTTTGTGAAAATATTAAAATTAAACAGTAAAGCCGCCGTTTTACGGCGGGGTTTGAGACCCAAAATTTTCGATGAGCGGCTAAATCTTGCCCATCCAAGCGAATCACACCCCGGTCAGGGTCGATCAGACGAGCGGTAACAGCCAGCAGGGTTGACTTACCAGCACCATTGGGACCTACGACAGCCACAACTTGACCGGGTTGGACGATGGCGCTAATTTCATGCAAAGCCCCGTCTACGCTGACACACTCAAATTCCAAACATCCTGCACCCACGATCAAGTCGGGTGCATCGGGTATTTCAGTGACTAAAGACGGGGTATCGAGAAATTCCTGAATCTTTTGCAAAGACACCCGCGAGTTGTGCCAGTACTCTTGCACCCTGCCTAAGTCCTCGAGACGGGGAACCAACAACCCGACAATTGTCATCGCCGCTACCACGGTGCCCGAAGTGATGCGACCAGCCGCCACCTCACCTGCTCCCACGAGCAAGATCGCATCTATAGCTAGAGCGGTGATGGCTTGTGTAATACCTACCAACTGACCAGCGACCCTTGCCCTATCTACCATCGCCATTTCCAGGCGACGACTTTGACGGGCAATGCGCTTTTTCTCATAGTGAGACTGTCCAAAAACTTGCACGACTGCGATCGCCGCCACCTTTTCATCATTATTTCCCTCCCCTTCTCCCCCCCCCCACGACTGAGATGGCGGCGGGCTACTCTTGCTACTCTTTGCAGGCGCTGGCCCAACTTGAAGCTACTTAAGCTACCAATAACCAGCACAATGCTTGCCGTCAGAGCCAAATGCCAGTCTAGGAAAGCTAGGGCAATTAAAGCTGCTGCCGTCGTGGTGATTCCCACTATCAGGCGGGCTAAACCCAGGCTCACCCACTGCCGCAGGGCAGTTAAGTCACCCACAAAGCGCAGCATCACTCCCCCTTGACTGCGACTTTGCAAAGTGCGGGGAGCAAGAGTCGTCAGCCGATTGTACAAAGTCATCCGCACATCATAGGCGTAGCTTTGACCGATTTGCTCTGCATCTGTGCGTTCTAACACCCGCAGCAACCCTATGACGACAGCCCCTGCCACCAAACCCAAGCCAATCTGCCAAATGAGTGGGTAGAAACTTGGGTTGGCGATGGCGATCAACCGCTCAAAGGTGAGTTCCACCAGCAAGGCATTAGCTACCGTAGCAGCTGCTTGAACAAAACCATTGATCGTCAGACGCGGCAACAACCAACGACGATGACCGCTAACGACAGGAGGAATCTGCCTTATACGGATAGTGGCATTTGGAAATCAGACAGACGCGATATCATGCTCGCTGCTTCAGCGCGGAGCATCTCTAAGTCGAGAACGGGTAACCCAGTGGCGGTTACCGCTTCACCCATCGCCAGGGGAGATGCGGTTAGCAAGCCACTGATGGCGAGGACGGGCAGGTGACGCTTGTGCAACCAGTCTACCCCAGCCGCTGCTCCTAGGGCACCATCAGCCGCAAATACGATACCCGACAGTTTGACGGAAGGGAATCGAAGAAACCAGGGCTGAGGTTTCGTCCTGGTACAACCCATCGGCAATCTCTAAGACAATTGCATCTACATCTTGGGCTGCCAGATGATTGGTGAGCGTTGCCAGAATCTCTTGCACTTGTTTGGGAGTGGCTCGATAAGTGGTGGGAAACCCAACACAGGTAAAATCTAAAGCCAAACTCGCCCCCCCATCGTGCATAAACCAGGTATCGTTACCCGCACCCGTACCTGTCACCTTAGCTGCACCAACTTTCATCCCCGATTTAGCCAGACCGCGAATCAGGTGTGCCGCTGTGGTTGTTTTCCCAGAGTTCATAGATGTACCCACAACCGCGATGGTGGGAGGTCGTTGTCCAATATAGCTAGTGATTGGTAAAGCCCAATTAGCCCGGTTAAGGGGTTTTCCTTGTTGATCTCCTAATAAACCGATCGGAGTAATTGCGGTGGGCATTTCCATATCGACATGTTGGGAGAGGACTTTTGCGGCTATCCCACCCGCTGCTGCTAGATGACAGGGTGATAAATCTTCTGGAACTTCGGCTTCAAATTGGTCGTGCGCATAGCGATTTCCATAGCACAGGACTAATTCGTCACCGCGAAAGAGGATTGCTTTGCGTCCATCGCCTTGTTCTAGACGTTCATGCTGACCAATTTCATCTACTCTGACTAGCACTAAATCGCCGGATTTAGGCTTGATCTCTCCACCGATCAGCGTCGCGATCTCATTAAAATCTACGTAGCGAGTCGTATAACCTGCTTTTGCCCGTGTCAGCCTTTCTTGTTTCAGCTGACAAATATCGCTCTCGCTCATTAATTACTCCTAAAATCATTTATAAATAGGATTTTTACTATTTTTATGCTTAACAAATTATCTCTGATGTTCGTACTTTTTTTGGCAAAAATCATGGTTTTTTATAGTTTAAATCGATCGAGTTAATCGATAAGTTTCCGCTTATTTTAATAAATCAATCCCTGGGAAAATAGCGAAAAATTCAATCAAAAATAACTATGATTTAAGAAAAAATATAGCTTTTATATATTATGTTTTTTACTAATTATTAAGTCAGATGCTCAATCTTTGAGATAATCAGGCAAAAGAGTGGAAGAGGCGAGGGGTGCTCGCCTCTTCCACCTCCCTGTGAGATTCACGATTGCTTTTGGCAAACTATAGCAGTTTTATTCTGATTCTTATCAACTAGAGAATTTCTAGGATGGGGATTGTACTTCCATCATTTTGAGCTTGTTTGTAGCAAAATAATGAAGACAAGCTAAATTTAGAATTGACAATTCAGTTATTTTTACTGGATTTACCTGCACCGTACTTACTGTCACAATCGGTTGTTTCGGAATTATGAGTCAGATTAATGTAACTTTTGAGACTATAATTTACGGGAAATAGTCTTGCTGTTCCCTGTGAAGAAGTTACCTCAAAATCTGTAGTGTGAAACTTGAGGATGTGGAAAGTGAGATTAAACAGCTATAACGTATACAAAATAAGGAGTTTAGCCAACGGAAGTTGTCCCGCAGGGGGCAACTTCCGGTAAAAAAAAAATTAATAAAATAGTCCTGGTAATATCATGTCCAATAGCAACGGTTGTGTAACTGCTAATAGCTAATCGCTGGCTCAATCAGGAAAAATACTAGATTAGCAATTAGCAATTAGCAAAGCCATCCATACACTACCGAGGACATGATATAAGTTGTCATGTCAGACTTAGCACATCGCTAAATCTACCTGTTCCCCAATTAAATCCAAAAATCTCGTTCCATAGTGCTGAATTTCCAAAAAACTTGCCCAATCTGCTACTGATTTGTAGACCCGAAATGTCTTCATAATTCCCAAAGTTGCGGCACTTTCCAGCGGGCTAACGAAACTGGTATCCCGGTCGAGAAAGTGAGATTGGCTAGCCCAATTAGCCATCTGATTGGCATTCAAAAAGTAGCAACCAGAATGAGGATTGAGAGCGCGTCGGAAGGTGATAGGAACCCCCACGATGTTGCTTTTCAGTTGCGCTCGCTCGTTCACATTTTGAAACGGCGCGGTGACTCTTGGAGCCAAATCGCCGTCAACGTAGGCTTTGCAAGTGAGAGCGCGAGTAGAGATTTCATAACGATTAGGTTGAAGCAAGCACAGATTGCCTGCCTCCTTGGTAAACCAGCTTAATTTGTTAAAAAACCAGGGATCGTGGAGAATCAGGTCATCTTCCATAAAGCAATAATAGTCATACTTACCAAGGCAATCCCGCAAGACTGCTTGGCACTCAAACCCCAACAGCAGAGGTTCTGCCCCAGTGGGATAATGCTGATAAAAATGAGCGGGTAAGGAAAGTTGATTCAGAAGATGACAGTCTCCAGTTGTACAGATGACGATATCCAGATCGTGAGCTTGGGGTTGGTTAACAGGAATTGCTAATCGGCGATTGATGTCGATGATGCTTTGAGATTTACCAAATAGCTGGTGTAAAGCAGCAAGACTTTTACTTAATGCTTCCAGACGGGGCTGGGGGTCTTTTAGTTTGGAACCGTGCCGACCATTTTTTTCCGGTTTAAAGAAGTGGGGGATGGTAATTAAGATTCGCATTGGTTATAGAGCTTTATAGAGGTTGTTTGAGTTGTTCGTTGAGCCAACTAGCGAACAGTTCGTTGAGTAATCGCTGCCGCATCGGTTCATCGAGTTGAGCAGGCAAAAACTTTTCCAATCGCACAATTACCCACACATCTTTGATCTGAGTGGGAGGCATTAGTTGCCCTGGTTCGCTGTTTAAGATCAGTTGGGCGAGTTTAGGATGGGCGTTACTCAATCCCACCGGACCAATTAAGCCACCCGTTCGAGCTTCTGGACCCTGGGAGTATTGCTCTGCCAGTTGAGGAAAGGACTGTTCGCTTTCTTGCAAGCGGAAGTAAATTTCTTTCGCCATGTCAGCATCTTGAAGACGAATCAGAGAGTAGACAAACTCGTCAAGTTGCGACTTGCGTTTGAGAAAGTAGGTTTCCAACTTGCTCGCCCAGGTTGCTTGTTTAAACTTTTCGATTCTCAGTTGCCGAGTTGCCAGGTTGATTAATTGAGCTTCTGTCATACCCTGCTGCTGCAACCATTTCTGGCGTGCCGCTAGGGATGTCAACTGATACTCTTCGTAGAAGTCCTGGCAGCACTTAGCTTGCTCCTCCGGTGTGCAGTCAAAAGGCGCGATCGCCTCCTCAATTAACATCTCTTGTTTCAGCTTTGGCAGCAGTTGGTATTGATTCAGCAGAGATACCAATTCGGTTCCCGTCACCGTGCGATCGCCAATTTGTAAAACTGATGGCTGTTGCTCATTTGACTCTAGGCTATTAGCGATCGCTGGTGTAGGTGAATGCTTGGTGTCTTTACGTTTCTGATTAGACTTCTCCAATAACTCTTGTGGGGTGGGCGGATCGCCCGCCTTTGAGGGTAGTTTTTGCAGAGGTCTATTTGACCCGAAACCCTTAGCGATCGCTGGTGTAAGTAAATTCTTTGATTTTTTATATGTCCTATTAGACCTCTCCAATAACTCTTGTGGGATAGGCGGATCGCCTGTCAAAGAGTTTGTTTGTTGGAGAGGTCTATTTGACTCGTTACTGTTGGCGATCGCAACTAACTCTGGCGTGGATGAGGGTTCTTGATCTTCAAATTTCCCATTCGACTCGTTAGCTGGCTTTGACTGAGTTGGCGTCCATAGAGGAATTTGACTATCCCCCATGTCCTGCCCAATCCACTGCAAGTGCTGGGGTAATAAAAGCGACAGATCGTAACGTTCTTGAATGATTTGCCTTGCCTTGGTGCGGATTTGATTCATGCGATCGCGATCTTTCAAGGCTTCTTCAATCCGATTGGCAATTTCTTCAGGCGAGAAGAAGTTCGCTAACAAACCATTTACCCCATCTTGGATCACCTCAGTTACCGGCGCAGTACTGGAACCGACAACCAAACAACCTGTAGATAAAGCTTCCAACATTGACCAGGATAAAACAAACGGGCGAGTTAAATAAACATGAGCTGAGGAAGCTTGCAAAACTTTCAGATATTCTTCGTAAGGGAGATGTCCGGTAAAGTGAACTCTGGACAAGTCTAAGGGGAATTTTTCTAACATCAATTGCTTATAAGTTTTGCCATCTGGCAGAGACTTGCCATAAGCGACTCGATCTTCTCCAACAATGACAACATGACATTGAGGGCGGCGTTGTTGTAGTAAGTAAATTGCTTCAATAAACTGCGGAAAGCCCCGGTAAGGTTCCATACCTCGACCTACGTAGGTAACGAGTTCTTCCACATGAGACAAGTCGAGATTTAAGCGTGGCAGAACTAACTTAGCTCCTGGTTGAGGGCGAAAGAAATTGGTATCAACACCATCATGGCGTACAGTTATTTTACTGTGATTTTCTAAGGGAAATTGTTGGCGTTGCCAGTAGGTGGGAGAAAGACCGCGATCGCAACTATATAGATCCACTAAAATCGGTGCATTCTTCAGTCGAATCCGGGCTTCATCGTCCGCAGTGAGCGGTTCATTTGGGTCAAAATCCGCATCAGTGCCATGAGCATGATAAAACCACTCGAAATAACACAATAATTTAGCTTTTGGGAATATATCTTTCATCAATAAAGTTGGCCCCCAACCCGAATGACCATAGACCACATCGGGAACAAATCCCCGCGCCTTCAGTTGTTCTGCCATGCGGTAGACAGCCTGACCTTGAATCACGGCATTTTCCAAAGGACGGACATAGTGGTGAGTTTCGGGTCGAGCTTCTCTTTTCGGGCTATAGATCATCTTGGTGACACCCGGTAGGCGACCTTCGCGACGAGTGGTGCCGAACACGACTTGGTGACGGCTATCTTGCGCGATCGCCGCCGCCAGATGACGGAACTGGGCAGGAAAATTAGGATGTAAAAATAGAATACGCATGGCTTTATTTTAGTAGTAAGTTCCTGCCGTCTCTTTTGCTCAGAGACAGCAGGAGATGAACCGAATGCGAGATTTGCTCAACCAAATTGAGCATCAGGTGTGCGTATCTGGTTGCCCCCAGATACACACCCATTTCTTAGATCAGGAAGTCTGCTTCTGTAATCGTGACGAGCGAACCACCTGCGCCATTTATCCTGGCAACCAATTCGATGTAGTCAGGTATCCCTTCCGCAGGTATACCTTCATTCCGAACGCTGATCGTAACGCTAGAAGTACCGTTGCCGTTGATAATCAGTTCGCTAAAGTCCGTAACAAACTCATACTCGATGAAGTCAATTCCATCTTGGAAATCAGTAATCAGGTCGCCAACAGGTTCTGGCGGCACTGGTTCTGGTGGGAAACTAGGCTCAACAGGTTCTAGCAAAAAGCCTGTGCTTGACAACTGGAATAAGTCAGCATCAGCACCGCCAGTCAGCGTATCGCGGGCGGTTTGGGTTTCGGAATCTTCACCACCACTGAGAATGTCAAAACCTGCGCCGCCGATCACCCGATCTGCACCAAAGCCACCATTGAGGATGTCATTTCCGGCTTGACCATTGAGGACATCATTGCCAGATAACGAATCTGCTACACCGAAATCCCCATACATGGTGTCATCGCCACCGCCACCTAAGAGGCTGTCAACGCCTTCACCGCCATCAATGAAGTCAGCATCAACACCACCAGTAATGGTTTCTAAGCCAGCGCCGCCCAACAGTACGCTAGAGCCAGTACCGCCATTAAGGATGTCGTTACCGTCGCCCCCATCGAGGGTGTCAATACCATCGCCGCCCAGGAGCGAGTCATCACCCGCATAGCCATAGAGAGCATCATCACCAGCGCCGCCCACGATAGTATCGTTGCCGCCGCTAATTGTGTCGTTACCTTCGCCGTAAAGGCTATCATTGCCATCGCCACCAAACAGCGAGTCAGCACCACCTGCAATTGAGTCATCCTTGGTGCCATCGCCGTACAGCGCGTCATCATAGGAGCTACCAACTACGGTGTCATTTCCCGCACCGCCCAGTGCCGTATCCTCAAAGCCGCCAAATACCCAGTCATTGCCAGCACCACCATCGAGCAAATCTTTACCATCAAGGGCATCGGTAATGCTCGTCCCACCATAGAGAGAATCATTGCCAGCTTCACCATACAGCGAGTCTTCGCCTGCATCCCCAAATAGCCTGTCAGCACCAGCGCCACCAAGCAGGGTGTCTTTATCGAGTCCACCTTGGAGTAAGTCATTACCGCCTAAACCATTAAGGATGTCATCACCAGCAAAGCCGCGCAGGGTGTCGGCATTCGTAGTTCCGGTTAGGGTATCGGGAAGCGCTGTGCCATTTCTGATTGCCATAATTTACCTCTGTGGTTGATTGAAGTTGTTTTTTAAGCCGAATAACAATCGATGCAAGAAAGCATCCAGCAATTTGTTGCTAGTGTTAATTTCCTCATTGTTCGCCCTTGCCAAACTTTAGGAGAAAAATGACGAAGTCATAGAAATGAGGAATAATACCAAATCCCGGTTTAATACCCGCTTGCTCCCCTAGACCGCGTAGGCGGTCTTCGGTTGTGTAGGCGCGACTTTAGTCGTTAGCCATAAAATGAACCATCGCAGCGGATTTGGTAGAAAAGGTTAGCAAACATCAAATAGACTTCGTGTATTTGCACAAGTAGATTGCCGAATTTAGGCAAATTCGTATAAACATCAAACTCCTGATAAAAGTTTTGGGCAAAAGCTCTCTTCCCGCTAGCTAGCTATCGATTTAACTGAATTTAATCAGCTATGTAGCGGTTTTTTAACCTAAGTCAAGTCTATTTCAGCAAATTTGTTTTTGCAACAGGTTTATGAAAACTTTATAAGAAACAATGAGAAAAATTTAATTTTTAAATATTCCAAAGATAAACAGCATAAATTGGGAATTGAACTAGCTTTTTAGCGCCTTCAATCCCCTTGTTATTTGTTATTTATTCACCCTAAAGTGAAATAAAATTTTGTAATTGTCTAAAACATATAGATATCCCTGTGAACAAAGATGGCAGATTGCAAATGGGGTAAATCTGAAATCTAAAATCTGAAATCTGAAATTCCTTGAGCGTTATCTTGTGCGATCGCCCGCTTCAGATGACGGAACAGGGCAGGAAGATTAGGATGGAACAGAATACGCATTGCTTTGTTTTGCTAGTAATTTCCTGCCGTCTCTTTGCCCAGAGACAGCAGGAGATGAACAGAATGCGAGATTTGCTCAACCAAATTGAGCATCAGGTGTGTGTATCTGGTTGCCCCCAGATACACACCCATTTCTTAGATCAGGAAATCTGCTTCTGTAATCGTGACGAGCGAACCACCTGCCCCATTGATCCGGGCGACCAATTCGATGTAGTCAGGTATCCCTTCCGCAGGTATACCTTCATTCCGAACGCTGATAGTAACGCTGGAAGTACCGTTGCCACCAATAATCAGTTCGCTAAAGTCAGTGGCAAACTCATACTCGAGTAAGTCGAGTCCATCTTGGAAATCAGTAATTAGATCGCCAACAGGTTCTTGTTGCGGGGGTGGTGGTGGGAAAGTAGGCTCAACAGGTTCTAGCAAAAAGCCTGTGCTTGCCAACTGGAATAGGTCAGCATCAGCGCCGCCAGTCAGCGTATCGCGCAAGCTTTGGGTTTCCGAATCTACACCACCATTGAGAATGTCAAAACCTGCACCACCGATGACCCGATCCGCACCAAAGCCACCATTGAGGATGTCATTTCCAGCTTGACCATTGAGGACATCATTGCCAGACAGCGAATCTGCTACACCGAAATCCCCATAAATGGTGTCAGCACCACCGCCCCCTAAGAGGCTGTCAACGCCTTCGCCACCATCGATGTAGTCACCTTCAAGACCACCAGTGATAGTTTCTGAACCAGCCCCACCGGAGTAGTAGTTCGCACCTAGTGTATCGACGAAGATATCATTACCGTCACCGCCATAGAGACTGTCTGTACCGTTGCCACCGACGAGAGAGTCATTGCCATCACCACCATAGAGGGCATCATCGCCATCGTTGCCAATCAGGGTATCTGCTCCCCCAACAATTGAGTCTTGCTGGTCATCGCCATAGAGGACATCATTGGTGTAGCTACCAACCACATGGTCATCGCCAGCACCGCCCAGCGCCGTATCACCTTCGCCAGCGTAAACCCAGTCGTTTCCAGTTCCACCATCGAGGAAGTCTGGGCCATCCACCGCATCATCGATGCCGGTACCGCCATAGAGAGTGTCATTGCCAGCGTCACCATACACCACGTCTTCCCCTGCATCCCCAAACAGTCTGTCATTGGCACCACCACCATGCAGGGTGTCTTTATCGTTTCCACCTCGGATGAGGTCATTACCGCCTAAACCAATTAGTGAGTCGTCCCCTCCGAAACCGCGTATCGTGTCGGCATTGGCAGTTCCTGTAAGGGTATCAGGATTTTCGGTTCCATTTCTGATCGCCATGATTTAGTCCTCGGTTGTGAAATGAATTGGGTTATATCTGAGGGTGCGCGATGCATCAAAAAATTCGATGAATTCAGGGCTTACGCTAAGAAACCCGGTTTCTGTGAAAGTCGCTTTGGAACTATAGATCGCAGCAAGAAACCCGGTTTCTAGGATCTTGGTGCTTTTGTCATCTCCCTATCTCTCCCCCTCTCCCAGATTTAGGAGAGGGGTGCTGAAATCATGGACAGGGTAGATAAAAGGTTAGTAATCATCAAAGAAATCCTGATTTGTAGTTAGGGGCTAGGGGTTAGAGGCTAGGGGAAGAAAGGGGTTTAATTTTGGGTTTTATCAATTAAGAACGTCCTAAATCCCTTCGCGCATAAATCACAAAGCAACAAAGTCTAATTCTGTGAACCTTCCGGGAAGTAACCCAGCCACAACGGCTAATTCTTCGCCAGTTGCAGTTACGGTGATGCGAGTACTACCCGTCGAAACACCACCAATGTTGAGATTGATGCGGCTAATAGTT
Source organism: Microseira sp. BLCC-F43 (assembly GCF_041929235.1). NCBI lineage: Bacteria > Bacillati > Cyanobacteriota > Cyanophyceae > Aerosakkonematales > Aerosakkonemataceae > Microseira > Microseira sp. BLCC-F43. Next base: position 1,293 of record NZ_JBHFNP010000019.1, on the reverse strand, counting down.
AGCGCGTCAAAGCTGAAACCTGTTTGTAAGAAATCAATGCCATCTTGGAAGTCTGAGATGTAGTCGCCTAATTGCCCGCTTAACCCTGAGTCTTCCAACCTAAAGTAATCACCGTTGGTGCCGCCTATGAGGGTGTCGCGTTGGATTTGTTCGGGGAGGTCATCGCCGCCATAAAGGGTGTCGCTGCCAGCACCACCCAAAATGCGATCTACCGCTCCACCGCCATCGAGGAAGTCATCGCCAGCACCGCCATTGAGGGTATCGTTGCCAGCGACAACATCAACTCCGTCGCCATCTATGATGTCGTTGCCAGAACCACCTAAGAGGCTGTCGGCTCCTTCTCCGCCTTCGATTACATCCGCATCTAACCCGCCGGTGATGGTATCGTTACCTGCATCGCCTAGCAGCGTGTTGATGCCTAGTTCGTCTGTGAGAAAGTCATTCCCTTCACCGCCGTCGAGTAGGTCATCGCCATCGCCACCGTTGAGGTAGTCATCTCCGGCAAAGCCATAAATTTCGTCATTGCCAGAATCCCCCAGCAGGGAGTCATTGCCACCCGCACTCAAGGTATCTGCATCGCCGTAAATCGTGTCGCTGCCATCTCCACCCAGAATGGTGTCAGCGCCCGCAATGCCCACGGTGTCATCACCTAACAGGAGGTCATTGCTTAGGCTGCCGTCGATGAAGTCGCTGTCTCCGCCGCCTTGCAGCGTGTCTTCAAAGAAGCTTCCCGTTAGGGTATCCGAACCTGCTTCGCCGTTGAGGGAACCTTCACCGGATAGAACGTCATTGCCATCGCCGCCCAGTACTTCATCCTCTGGGCCACCAATCAGCCAGTCGTTACCAGCACCACCTAACAGGGTGTCTTTGCCATCACCACCATCGAGGGTGTCAGCACCAGCACCGCCGTCGAGCAGGTCTTCGCCTGCTTCTCCGAAGAGGCGATCGTTACCGCCTCCACCTAAGAGGTCGTCACCGCCATCCCCACCGAGAATCAGGTCATTGCCGCCTAAGCCAGAGAGAATGTCTTCTCCAGCAAAGCCCCGTATTGTGTCGGCATTGGCTGTTCCTGTAAGGGTATCGGGTAGTTCGGTTCCATTTCTAATTGCCATGATTTACCTCGCTTAATTGGCTGAATTTGCGTTGTATTTGGAGTCCAGAAACCGGGTTTCTTGGTAGATCTCTTGCCTTTGCCGATGATTTTTCCGAGAAACCCGGTTTCTTTGGCTGGCGCGAGATGAGGTCAGAAACCGGGTTTCTTGGTAGATCTCTTGCCTTTGCCGATGATTTTTC
>NZ_JBHFNP010000188.1:0-8624 GCF_041929235.1 Microseira sp. BLCC-F43 | reverse complement strand
TGGGATGGGTGACGTGCGCTGTGGCGTATCGGAAAAAGAATTTTTAGGTTACTTAAATTATTACTTCAAAGACTGGGTTTATCCTCAGCAGCAGGTGATAGTACCAGGACAGGAACGACCTTTTGTAGTGGATTATTTGATGAGCGAACCGATAACAAATTTACATATTGATGTCGAACTTGATGAACCGAGCAGATTTAGTGCCAGTTCTCCAAATTGATAGCCCAATTCTAACTCTCCCATGACTCCGCATAGAATTAGTCCATAATTCCCATAGGCATGAGTATGAGTGGGTGCATTACCATATTCAAGAGCTAACTGAATCTGTTTAAAAGTAATCAGAAGCAACAGGACTGGAGTGACTATGTAGGCAGAAGGACAGAGTTTTAACAGGATCTGAGTTGCTGCCAGTTTTTTTGGATCGGTCATGTTAGGCAAGTCAATTAAGTTCTGAATATCTTTCCCCTGTAAAGCCAATTGCGTCGCTTCAAAAGCCAGGGGGATTTCTGTAGTTTCTGGATCTTTAGGTAAATTTATTCCCAAAAGTTTGAGAATCTCTAACCCAAACTTCAAAGATTCTTTAATTTGATTCTGCGCTTTTAAAGATTGAATTTTAACTTGATAAACTTTGATTTTATCTAAAAGTGTATTTGCCTTATGCAGGACAGTTTCTGCCAATCTCTCCATTTCCTCAAAATCACCGTTCAGATACATCGCCTCTGTGGCTTCTTCATAGAGTTGCAAAGTCAGGTTGTAATGGTTGTGCCAACACTCAATATCTAGGAGTTCTAGACCTACAGTTAAATACTTTTTAGCAGCCCCATAAGCTGTTGAATATTTAGCTTTACGTCCAGCCATTAAATTCAACTGAGAGAGTTCATCCCGTTCTAATTGATTAGTAATTAACTCCATCCCAATGTTCAACTGGTTGACAAGATAAAAAATTTTTCTCTTCTCTTTCTGATTCAGGAATATTCCTCAATAAAAGTCGCCCAATTTTCAGGTGAGTTGACTGTTTTTGGTCTTCTGGAATCAGAGAATAAGCTGCTTGCTGCACTCGGTCATGCAAAAATCTGTAGGGAACAGATAACTCAGACGCTTGTGCAACTTCAACCAATTCAGAGTTCTGAAAGAACTTGTAACCTTCAGCGATTGGAATGACAAGACATTCTTGCAAATATCTCCACAGTTCAGTTGCTGTCTCCGATCGCGATTTCTCATCTACAATAGCTAGAGTTGCTAAGTAAAATTGATTCCCAATCCAAGCAGCTATTTTCAATACATTCTGAGTATTATATGGCAGTTTTTGTAATTGAGTTGCCATAAATTAAACTACATCATCGCTGACAGCCAGCGCCCTCACTTTGGCAATGTCGCACTGCCAATAGCCGCCACTAAAGTCGAAGGAGATTAGTGCCTCTTGATGCAAATATTTGAGGAATTGAGTCGCCAAAAATGGGTGGCCTTTGGTTTTGGTAAACACCAGTTCTGTCAAAGGAACTGCTAATTGGGGGGGACAACTTAGAGTATCAGCAATCAAGCGGTTTAAAGAAGGTTGGTTTAGGGGTGCTAGAGTAATTTGGTTGACTGTGATATAGGCTTTCCCAATCTCATCCAACGTCAACATCAAGCGATGTGCTGGATTAACTTCGTTATCCCGATAGGCTCCGATTAACAACAAATAGCCTGTATCCGTTTCACTCATCAGCAATTGCATCAGCTTTAAAGAAGCGGAGTCTGCCCACTGCAAGTCATCCAAAAAAATGACGAGGGGATGCTCAATTGTTGCGAACAACCGGAGCAACTTTTCAAAGAGCAGATTGAAGCGTTTTTGAGCGTCACTTCCTTCCAATTCCCGAACTTTTGGCTGCACCCCAATCAACAGTTCTAATTCTGGGATGACATCAATAATTACCTGACCATTCTCACCCAAAGCCTCCAAGATTTTGGTTTTCCACTTCTGCACGGAATCGGCACTGAGCTTTCGCAGTTGTCGGAGCAAATTCTGGAGTGCTTGCACCCAAGCAGAGAAGGGAATATCGCGCTTGAATTGGTCGAATTTCCCTTTAATGAAGTAACCCCGCTGTCGGACAATGGGTTTGTGGACTTCATTGACTACCGCTGTCTTGCCAATCCCCGAAAAGCGATCCCCCCCTGCCCCCCCGTAGTAAGGGGGGGCAGGGGGGGATCGCTGACACGGTCAAATGCAGCTAACAGGGTAGCAACTTCGGTTTCTCTACCATAAAGTTTTTCGGGAATAATAAAGCGCTCGGTGATGTCCCTGCTTCCTAGTGGAAACGGTGTAATGCTGTTTTTTTCTTGCCATTGTTGCAAACAAGTTTCCAAATCGTATCGCAGTCCAAAAGCACTTTGATAGCGTTCCTCAGCGGTTTTTGCCATCAATTTCATTACGATGTCGGAAACCACTTGGGGAATCGCTGGTACAACCTCGCGTGGGGGAGTCGGTTTGCGGGCAATGTGACAGTGGACTAACTCCATCGCATCGTTAGATACAAAGGGAAGTTGTCCTGTCAGTAATTCGTAGAAGGTAACACCCAACGAGTAAAAGTCGGTGCGATAGTCGATACCCCGATTCATCCGTCCGGTTTGTTCCGGGGACATATAAGCTAGCGTTCCTTCCAAAACGTTAGGGTTAGTAATCTCCTGGGTTTCTCTAGGTAAGAGGGAGGAAATGCTGAAGTCAATTAGACTGACCTGCTTAGTTTGGGGGTTAATAAGAATATTCTGGGGCTTGATATCTTTGTGAATAACTCGGTATGAATATAATCCTTCTAGGGTTTGGACAATCCCAATGGCGATGTGAAAAAACTCGTTGAGGGAATCAGAACATCTTCCCATACCCTCCCCATTTCCCCATTGCTTCATTGCTTCACCCGAAATACAGCCATTGTCTTCCATAACCAGAGCCAAACCATGTCCGTAGTTTTCCAGACTTAAAGGTTTGATTACTCCTGGTAAATCAAGATTTTTAGCAATGGTATATTGATTGCGAAACTGCACCAATTCATTAAAGGTCGGATACTCATATTTCAGTAGTTTGATGACTACAGGTTTTTGGTTTGTTTCAGAAACAGCGCGATAAACCAGGGTTCTGGTACCAGAGTAGATCTGAGTAGCGATTAAATAACCGGGGATTTTAATCATAGTTAGGAAATGGCTACAGTAGGAGTTATATCTTTTGTCAGCCTCCAGTACTCAGCTCCGGAGCGATCGCGTGTGACAGTTGCGTAAATCTGTCCTGATAAAGTTGCCTGCCAGCCTCAAATATAGACAACAAAACTCTTGAGTCATAAGCCGATAATACCAGTGTTATTTCGGTTACATAACAAAGAGGTTTTTTCGGAATTGAAGCCTTATTTATTTCAAAAATTATTGGGATTGTAATATTCGATTAAAATCGCTCATCAAGCTTCCTCCCATATCTAAAGTCTCTTGGCAACGCGCGTTTTCGGTCACATTTGCTCGAGCAGATCCTCCCAGAAATAGATGCCTATAGTTAGTCTTGCTACCCATATTCCCGATACTCGTTCAGCAAGGGATTGAGGTTAAACTGCCTGCTGAAATTTACACGCAGCCCAAAAATTGATTTAGTTCGGCAGAAATGGCAACGTCTGCTTCCTGAAAGTTCAAGTAAATGCGAGTAAGAATGCGGCACAGTAGGGAACTTTCCCACCGAAGCTTGGGTGCTTTGATGTCGATAAAGCATCTAGGTTGACTAATTTGAGTGTAGGTGAGTTTTTCAATCGGGGGGTGATTGATGTAGAAAGGGAAATCTAGCGGCAAACCATCGCTAGGAATTGTTAGTTCGCTCCGTGTGACTGCGGTTTTTAAATTATTTTTTGCCTCTGTACGATCGTAAAAAGTTTGGTACTCCTGTTGCAGTCTCTCTAGAGGATCATCTTCTTCAGTTACCAGGTAGCAGCGATCGCTTCTGTGTGGTAATTGCTTGCTATCCTCTGAGTATGAAGCCTTCACTAATTCAGTGGTAACTGGTAACTGATTAGTGGTAGGCGTTAGTGGTGGGTCTATTATTTCTACTAACTCTAAGGTCACTGATAACTCGTCACTAGCCACTGTTTCATCTGTACGAGAGAGGATGTATTGCTTCAGGACTAAAAACAGATTTTTTTTCGTCACTCTCTCCCCTAATGCTTTTGAAAGATCCTGCCACAGCTGGGCGCCAATATCCTTTATCTGAGCGATACTATAGGCACAATCGGGTGCCATCTCGCTATATCCGCGTCCTTGCCATGACTGACACAGGATGAAGCGCTCAAGGGAACTCAGTTGCCTAGAGAGCAGACTTTGTTCTACAGTATCCAGAACTTCGCCAACATTCATGTATTGATTCGCTTTGAGTAATATGCACGCAGCAAGTTCGCTCTAGATTCTTATGCTCCCTAAACAGGCGGTTAATACAATTCCGCTTTGATGCAGATAGCAGAGGGCAGAAGCATCAGGGCTGAATTGCTGTAAGCGTACATTGACCAAAAAACTTCACTATGTATTATTCAGTTTTTTAGCTCAACGAAAAATAGATAAAGTTGGTATGTTTGTGTACGGTTATATGGCTGCGATCCACGAATTACACAATTAGTTGCTTTTGTCAATAATCAAAATTGGTTGTTGGATTCTAGACTATTTACCAAATTTTTTATGGTTATATCATGTCCGGTTGAATACTTATAATTAGGGGTGGCTGAATAAGTCGGCGAGCGCGACAGAAGGATTTAATGATTTGTTCAAGCTGGATCGTACATAAGTTGATATTGGGGTTGGCTTAAACTGACGATTCTGTCTTCAATACTCTGTTTTTTATTTGCCGCTAGGCGGGGTCAAATCAAGTTTTTCGGTTCATTCGTCCAGACTGTGCCAAACCAGCCAAAGCCTTACTGGGCCAGGGATTTAAAAAGTATATTGATAATCTAAAATCCTTGTCCAGTAAGGCTTGCAAGATTTAAATTTAACTTGTAGCACGCTGGGGACGGATGAACCCCTGCTCCTTGATTTAGTGCTAGCTAAATTAACAAAGGAAAGGCGATCGCGCAGGCAGGCGAAGCCCAATTCTTGACCACCTCCTCGGAGCTTCAATGTTGAATATTTTCATGGCTCTATTGTTCGTGGATTTCTCAGGGGTTTTGATGTAGGTTTGACTCTGGGCTGTAAGCATCTACGGAATCTTTGATGCGATTGAGCCAGAGTTCTGCTTTGGAATAGTTGTTTTTTTGCACAGGTTGGATTGCTTGTTTAAAGTTCAACTGCACGCCCCAGACATCGGCATGGAAGCGTTTTTCCTGCTGCATCCGCTCGAAGAATTGCACCATTTCTGTATGGGTGAGTTTCCCTTGCTTTTTAGCGATCGCCATCATCACCGCAAACACATCATCCGCCATCTTGGCATCGCCACAAACATAATAATGACATTGGGGATGGCTGAGAATTTGCCAGATTTTTTCCGGTTGCTCCTCCATCAAGTTCTGCACATATTGTTTCTGTTCTCCCAACCGAGAGAACGCTACTTCCAATCCTGTCAGAACTCCGCGATCGAGCCAAGTTTGCAACTGTTCCTCATAGAGAAAATCATTGCCATTGCGACACCCGAAATACAGGTTAGCTTCACCTAACGGGGTTTTTCGGTTTTGCAGTGCTTCTCGATGCTGAAGCAAGGCAATTAAAGGAGAAAGGCCCGTTCCAGGCCCCACCATCAAGATTGGTGCTTGCGGATCGGCAGGGGGACGGAAGCCTGAGGTGCGAACTCCAATGCGAACTTTAGATCCCGCTTGCAGTCCGGCTAAATAGTTAGAACACAAACCCGGCCGCACTTTGCCAGCATCGGTTTTGATTTGCAGCACGCCGAGTGTTACTTGAATTTTGTCAGGATGCAGCAAAGGACAGGATGAGATGGAATAGAGGCGGGGCTTTTGCTTGGGCAGCAATTCCAACAGTGCTTCTAGCGCAATCGTTGCCGAGGGAAACTCATCAAACAAATCGGCAACGCTCATGAAGTTATCAGAGATGGTTTTCTTGAGCGTGATGGCATCGGGATTGTGCTCACCCGGCCGCAGAATCTCCAGCCAGACTTCCAGGCGTTGTTTGTCTTGAGGATTCTGGGCAGATGAATACAGGTAAGCCAGCAGATCGTTGAAGCGTTCCCGTAATCACAGATCAAGTTCTTCAGAGAGCAGTTGACCTACCGTAGTTGGAACCGGGACGGGAGGCCGATCGTCAGTTGTTGTGCCGTCTGGATTGACGTAGGTCGCTGTAAAGTAAGTATCTGCCGTTACACCGATGCGATCGCACAGACGATTCACCAGTTCTGCTGGATTGCAAGGGTGAACCGCGACATGATCGCCTGTTTCGTACTGCAAATCAGTTCCCGCAATATCAAAGACGATATAGCGAGTGGAACGACTACCAGGAATTACTTCTTTGAGCAGTTCATCGTTCGCCAGGACGGGGACGAGAATGTCGCGCTCCGAAAGTGCTGAGTGCTGAGGACTAAGTGCTGAGTAAGCGTCAGCTTCGTTGAGGAAGGTGACAGTGAGTTTGGGTGCTTTGGCAGTACCAGTACTCCCTGCGGTTTCGTCTGCACCGAGTACGCGGGAAATTAAACCTAACCACTGCTTAAAAGTATCCGCCTGACCTTTGATTTCATCGCCTTTGTGGAGGGGTACCACACAGTTGGCTCCTGCTTTCGCCAATGCTTTATCGACGGCAGTGCCAGCCGCGCAGAAATGTTCGTACACGGTGCTGCCAATTCCCAAAACGGCATAGTTTAATCCCCCAAGCGCTCCCGCAGGTTGTTGTTTGAGCCATTGCAGAAAGCGTTTGCCGTTACTCGGCATTTCGCCGTTGCCAAAGGTGGATGTGACAACCAATAACAGTTTCTCCGAGGCGAGGGTATCGGTGGAGTATTCATCCAGCGCCATCACTTTGGGAGAGAATTGCTGCAACTGACGAGCGGCTTTGCGAGCAAACCCTTCGGCGGTTCCGGTTTCCGAGGCATAGAGAATCAGAATGCGATCGCGCTTATCCCCGTCCTCATTCTTTGCCGCCGTGAATTGCTCTAAATCGATGCCATCTTCCACGTCCGGGCGATCGGCGGCATGGTGGTAAGCAGGCTCCAGGTAAAAGTCGCGCATCTGGTGATGCCACACCCGACAGGCACTGCCGCCCGCAGCGGGAACCACCCAGCCCCAATCGCCCGGACATTCGCGCCCTGCTTTCTTTTCGCGCAAATCATGGGTCAGGAATTGGCGAGACGCGGTTTGGTCGTCTACCATCGTCACCTTGGCTTTCTGGAAGGAATGCAAGATGGCAATGTTCAATTCTAGAGCGACGCGATCGCGCCACAGGGTTTGCTCGGTGCTGGTGTCCAGCTGCAAAACCTTGGCAATTTCCTCCATCTTGTTGTAGCGGTACTCATCGAGGAAATCGCGCATGATTTCGGTATCCATATACCAGCCGTTGAAGGGCATACAGCCGTAATCGATGCCACCAATGTGAACGGAGAAGTTACTAATGGCAGGAATCGCATACCAGCGCATTCCCATTTCCTTGAACTCTGGAATGGTAGGATGCTCAATATGCACTTCCAGGACTTCTTCGGGTTGCCAGTGGTACATCTTTGGCTCCTGACCGGGAACCTCAATTACCAAGGGCAAAATGTCATAGGCACTGCGCGGTTCCGGCGGTTGCCAGCCCATTTTCTTGATGATGGCATTGGTCAATGCCCGGTTGGCGGGATCGCCTAAAACGCTGCCATCGGGTTGTTCGTATGCTGCAAGCGGTAAAGCTGGGAATTCCAGAAGCGTGGCCCCCAGCGCTCTTTTGGGAGTTTGGGACGAAAGACGGTCATGGTAATTTGCAAATTGCCGCCATTGGTCCCAAACTGGACCTGTTCCTGACACTCGCGGAACATTTCGTCGGGGTCGATAACATGGCGGCGATCGTGCACCACCATATTATTCCAGGCAATCCGTCCCACACATTTCGAGGCATTCCGCCAAGCCACCTGCGTCCCATACGCCAGTTCTTCGTAGGTATGGGTATAAGTTCCGGTTGCTTTCACTTGATCGCGTATTTCTTTCCAACGTCGCTCTTTGTCTTCCGGTTCCCATGCTTGTTCGCCCGAAATCAGATCGAGAAATTGCTTGGCTTTTTTCAGCAATCGCTCCTGGTTGAGCATCGGTAGCTTGATCGCGTTCACCACGCGATCAAACAAAATCTGCCACCCCTGCCTTAGTTCTGGAGTGAAGTCGGGCAGATATTTCTCAAACAGGAAAAACATGGTGTCGGAGATCGCAGGATAGGCACAGGACGGCACATCTGCAAAGCTGTGAACCTGTCCCAAGCAGCGCAGTTCTTGCAGCATTTCGTCACCAAAAACGCGCAGGTCTGCCTCCGGGCTAAAGACATGGGTCGGATGTGCTATTGCGATTTTAATCGCAGTCAATATTGTCTGCTATGATATTACAAAATTGACGATTTGTATGGCGGCTAAAAAAGCTTCAAGCAAAACAAAAACCCTTTCATTTGTAACCGAAATACCGCCAGTGGTATCGGCTGCAAACGAGATGGTCTTGTCGTCTAGATTTGAGGAG
>NZ_JBHFNP010000187.1:0-6370 GCF_041929235.1 Microseira sp. BLCC-F43 | reverse complement strand
TTTCAGCTTAAGTAATAATACTGATAAACTTGTTGAATTAATCACTTTAAAGTCAGCATACTGCTCTTTTAGCTGCTGTTGCCTTTTTACACTTTTTTTTGGATATTCAGAGTTTATCCTGACAGGTGCAAGATGTGAGTATAGCGACACCCTTAAGGGTGTCGGATTTTGGCCCTGTAGGGTACTTTTAATAACGCACCCTAATCCTATTACAGAGGCAATAATAATTGCCATTGAAGAAAGGAAATAAGCCTTGCCAAGTATTGGCTTTTTTAGCAGAATATTGATTACCCCAAGTGAAATATTGATCTTTAAGTCCACCTGGCGCCGCATATTCCTAGATTTTTTGATTTTTGTTGGAGGCGATCGCGGTCTTCAACAAGATCAGGACTTAGGCACGCGGGGCCAAAAACAAAGGTGATGCGTCAATCTCACGAATCGAAACCCACGATTAATCGATTTCACCTTTGTTTTTTTGCGTAAGTCCTCAAGATTATCAGTTGATGGCACGCGATCGCCTTGCTCAACAAGATTAATCAGGTAATCAAGGAGACTACTTAAGCCTCATTTTTGACAAAGAACAATGCCGTGCGCGAACCGCTCTCGATCCCGCCGCGATTGGGGGAACCCCACTTGTTAATGTACTTCTGACCGTCACCGCCCTAGTCAACGCACATTTGGAAGTTGTACCGTAGCTCGTTGTAGCAACCTACTGCTAAACCGGGCATTTTTGCCGCAGTGACATCAAATGTTGCGCCAGCTTTATTGATAATGGCTAACCCCTTATCTCCACGCGAGATCAAGAGCAACTTGGGACTGTCCGCACTAGCTGCAATTTCATTCCCATTCCGATAATATTGCGATTGTCCCATCATTTTTTCATCGAATTGGGTAGGGGCAACAACTGTAGGGTTGAAGGCATCAAAATTCAAAATCAGGGGTGTTCCTTCTTTAATCGCCAAAACGTATGCGGTGGGTTTCAGCCGCGTTTAATGGCTGCTTGTACGATCGCATCGAAGTACGCCTCCAGATCCGCCGCCGATCGCGCCGTTACCAAGTCGCCATCAACCACAACGTGACTGGGATCTGGGACATAAATTGCACCAGCATTGTGGATATCTGCCAGTACGACAGTATGACAAATCACTCGCCGTCCTTGCAAAACTTCCGGGCAAGGGGTTAAGATCCACAATCCATGACACAAAGCCCCCTTAACAATATTGGGATTCTCCATTGCTCTTTTGAAGAACTGGACTGCTGGAGGAGTTTGTAGTTCTTCGATGCTTCCCAGAGAACCCATCGGCGGAATTTCCCGCAACCTGACGCTGCAATAATTGGCAGAAATTAAGACAATATCGTAGTTATTGGGATCGTAATTTATGGGGTCTTTATCCACTTCCATAGAATAGACCTGTTTTCCTGGGGCATCAACATCGCTGACGATCGTGCGCGATTGTTTCCCCCACAGATAAGTCATAAAATCGACACTTGCGCCGAGTACAGAAAAGCCAATGCTGTAATAGTCAAGTTCATGGGCAATGTACTCAGTTTCGGTCAGCACTGCCACTTTTTTTCCTGCTAGCACTTTATCAGACATGGGCTTTTTCCTTCTACTAACAATTAGGTTTGAGAACTCAAGGCAATTAAGACGCACAAGATCTAGTTGCCTGGGATGACAACTATATCTTGATTATTTAGCGTTTACCGAACATCAGTAAACTTGACTTCTGTTTGGATGAACCCTGGAATGGGTTCAATCTTCTCACCCTTAATGGTAGGTTGGTTAATGTCCTCAACTTTTGCCGCAAAAATGTAAGGACGAAGTTCAATTTTTTCGGGAACTTCCTTAAATGCAAAGTACAAGGATGTGGGCAAGTTGTGAATCGCTTGTCCAGTTATATAGCCAACGATATCGTGTTCAAAACTATGGAAGGCATTTTTCCAAGAGTGTTGTTTGGGGTAGCGAATATCGGGAAGATTGTCCCGCGCATTCACCCAGTGCCAAATGCCACCATTTTTGTGGTCTACCATATACTTGAACCAATAAGCATAGGTGGTGGGCAGATATTTGGCGTAAGAGGGATCCCGCAAACTGAAGGTAGCGGCAGTTTGATCTAATTCCGCTAAAATCCACCACTCTTTATCAGTTTCAAGTTGGCCGTATTGATTGATGCGCCGTCCCCAAGTCCCATCTTCAAGATAGGCTTTTTCCAAGATTAAAGGTGCTTTTTCTTGAGCAAAAGCAGTGAGTTCGTAATGCCCAGTTAACTTGCCGATTTCATAGATCAGCCACAAGGTTTTAATCGAGTGACCGAAGTCAGTATGATCCGTTCCTAGCTGTTGCTGGGTCGGAGTGGTAATCGCTCCCCAGAAAATATTTTTGTCTGGTGTGTAGAACTGCTCGGACATAATTGTGGCTAGATGAACCAAGTCATCTTCCCATTTTGACCGTAGGGGTTGACCATTACCATCTAATTCTGGCAAGGTGGGAGTCAGCAACAACATATAACCGTAAACTTGGTCGAGTTGAGCGACTAATTCCCGTTGGTCGGAGTGAACGAATTCTTTCGTGCCATCTGGATTGATGTAATCAAGGTAATCCGCATGAGCCCAGCTGAGTAAGTCCCATTCTTTGTCGTAATAAGTATCAAAGATGTAGTCTTTGACGGCAATGATATCTGGCAACACCTCTGGATCGCGGGTGAGATAGTAGTAAAATCCCAAGCCTGTAACCGCATAAGCCATGTCTTGACTGATGCGATAATCTTTATCTGGTTTACCAACTCCATTTTCAAAGTAGGTGTATGCTCCACCTTCTTTTCCTTTTATGGCGTGTTCGCGCAAATAGTCTACTCCAGCTTTAGCTAATTCTAGGTATTTGCTTTTTCCGGTGAGATGGTAAGCAACACCGTAGGCAAAGATTTGTCGGGACTTGGCGCGGACGTAATCCCGTTCTAGTTTAACGATACCGTTAACGGGATTTGCCAATTCCGGGCAGAGATTTTCCCGCTCGTACAAGGAGCCGTCATTGCATCGATAGGTTGGGAAGTTCCCAATGGGATCGCCCAATGCTGTCTGCATTTCCCAGAATGGCAGCAAGTCGTCTTTAAGATGCTCAAGCCAACGATCGCCAGTGGGAACATCGGCAATAATAGCCTCGATATTATCAACAGGATATTGACGAGACTCCGAAACGAAGGCGAATGCTGGTGCAACCCCCGAGCCCCACAAAAGTACAAAACTCAGCAATAAGCTGCTTGCCATCTTCAATAGACGATGGCGAGTTAGATCCAACATGAGATTCTTCTTTCCTGTTAAGGTTCTAAACTTGACAGTAAATTCGTTTCTTTACCTACGTTGGAGGCGATTGTTGTCAACCAGATGAATCGGTTGATTGCGTGCGATCGCCGTCCTTAACAAGATTACCATTTAATTTCACCCTGTCAAGAAAAAAGCTGAATTTGCCTTTACTTCATCAACCACAGGACTTACGAACGACGATCTTATCACCGTTTCTGCGTCTATCTCTAGCAGGACTTACGCAAAGACGCTAAATATATTGTTATCCAGTTGGCAGCACTCTATTTTAATCCCAAGCGATATGCCGACCGCACGCAATCGCGATCGCACTCGGATTGGGCAACAGCGATCGCTTTTGGCGCAGCACCGACTGTAGCGCGATATGCACACCCGACGCTGCGGGAATGCCTCCGGCACGCGCAAGGGACGCCCCTTCACTGCCGCCTGTGGGAATATAATGGGGATAACGAACTAGGAACGATTTATGAATATATCTTTAACTCCGGAACTAGAACAATTTATTGCAGAGCAAGTTAAAGAGCGGTAAATTTTTCGATGCGAATGAGGTAATAACAGAAGGATTGCGATTATTGTGGGAACGCGATCGCATTCAAAAAGCACGTTTAGCCGAGTTAAAAGAAAAAATCAGAATTGGCATTAAAGAACTAGATTGCGGTGAAGGAATCGATGGCGAAGAAGTCTTTGCAGAACTTGAAGAAGATATCCGCCTTATGGAAGCGATTGCGTAATTTTTGGCATAGCTAATTTATAATATAAAATTAATGCTAGGTAAATCAGCATGAAGCTGGGAGAAATTGTCAGCCGCCTTGTTATCGACCCTCGGAAGTTAACAGACTATGCCCTGAATTTGGAGAATCCACAAGGTGGTGATAAAGCTGTAATCTTTCAGCGTCGCTGAGGATTTACTCAGGATAACTATGAATTACTACTTACACAGATTTCGATTAAAGCTCTTGATGCTGAGGCGATTTTAGGGCGAAATGATGAGCATGGGCAACGTTATACCGTAGATTTGGAAATTATAGGTATAGAAGGACAACAGGAGATTGTGCGTACAGGGTGGATCGTAGAACCTGGTAGCGATGGAGCAAGACTGGTGACACTATACGTTCGGAGGCAAACATGATTGAACCACAATTATTTGATGTTATTGAATTGCTCGTGGATTTACCTGAATTTAACCTGCGCTTAGGTACAAGAGGGGCAATTGTAGATTGTTATTCTGATGGGAATTATGAGGTAGAGTTTAGCGATCGCGACGGAGAAACAATCGCGCTGTGTACTCTTTCTCCAAATCAATTTGTGGTGGTTTGGCAGGCGCAAACAAAGCGTTGGCTGTTGGTATCAGAGCAATTAGCTGCGGTGGTCGAGCGCTTATCTGAAGAAGATCGGAAACAAGTTTTGAACTTTGCCCTTTCTCTGTGTCAAAAATAGTTAGCGATCGCACGCGAATTCACCACAAGCGATCGCCTTTTTGCTATCAGTATCAAACAGGTAATTTGGGACTATCTTCTACATGACACAGGGAATGAAGCGAATCAGCGTTTTCAATATTTGTCTGTTCCAGCTCAAACCAAAACGCAGGCTTTGTGTCTGAGGCACGAGCAAAAACAGCTAGTCTGCCACATTTGGGACACTCATAAATCTGAGGAAACTCCGGATTTCTCGGATACAAAAGGTTGTAAACTTTCTCTTCAAACTCCTGAGTAGATGTAGCTTGCTGGTGTGCGGCAATTAGATCTTCAATCAGTTGTTCGCGCTTGGGTTCCCAGATCAGCTTGAACCCTTGGGGATTGGGGACGGCAGATAAACTAATGCTTTCACCACACAAACAAGTAAGCCGAGGCATGGAAATCTCTCCTAACGCGATACATCAACGATGATTTGACCGTCTTTGACGACGATAACTCGCCTCACACCGCAATCGGGTGTATTGATGACACTTTCAGCCATGCTTAAAGCTTCGTCAACTCCAATTAGGCTGCTCTCCCCAGCACCGAGTTCAACCACTACAGTTTCAGCTTGATTGCTCTTTTCTATGATATTTTGTCCGAGGCTCCTAATCCTCCGGGTTTGCGGTTGAATTAGATCGGCAGATGTTTGGCTGCCATCTGGATGAATAAATCGATAATCCGCACTTCGGCTACCTGGTATCTCAGCTGCACCTTCTACCCTGATTACTTCCGGAAGTTCGCCAGATTGAGCTTTGCCATTCAAAAACTCGCCTATTGCGATCTCGTCAGGTGTTGCGTTTGGATTATTGTTAACATATGGCTGGCTCATGATAGGGGAGTGACTAATTGCATTTGAAGCGATCGCACTAATCCTACTGCAATTGCACCTTGACTCTACAAACCTGATATTCCACCGCATTCACATTACAGACCAGCGATACATCAATGCCTTGAAATAAATTTCAAGCTAAAAGCTAAAACCCGTTAAAACGGGTTGAAAATTCTTAGCAGTCAGTTTCAACTGACTTAAGCTTTCAGCCCGAAATTTATTTCAGGGCTGACTGCCTAAGCGTCAGTATCAGCTTCTCTATTGAGTAATTCTGGATAAACAGGGATGAATGGTACTCCTTCCTTGCTGAATCGCACCGCCAACTTCCTGGCTAAGACAAAGATGTCAGGGCGATAGATGTCGATTTCAGGATTTTCAATCAGTTTTTCCAAAGTTTCTGAAGAGTCAATCTTACCTAATGCCTTTGCCGCTTTCGATCTCACTAACTCATACTCATCGTTGAGGGCAGCAATCAAGGCATCTACCACTTGGGGATTGCCTATAATACCTAATGCCTCTGCCGCATCCTTTTTCACGTATCCATCCTCATCGTTGAGGGCAGCAATCAAGGCATCCACCGCTTGGGGATTGCCTATAATACCTAATGCCATTGCCGCTTTCGATCTCACGTCCTGATTCTTATCGTTGAGGGCAGCAATCAAGGCATCCACCGCTTGGGGATTGCCTATAATACCTAATACATCTGCCGCATTCCATCTCACGAACTTAACCTCATCGTTGAGGGCAGCGATTAAGGCATCCACAG
>NZ_JBHFNP010000186.1:0-23260 GCF_041929235.1 Microseira sp. BLCC-F43 | reverse complement strand
ACCGGGGAGGACGCCTTCGCCTCGCGCGAGTGGCACCGCCCCCCCCCCCCCCCCCCCCCCCCCCCCCCCCCCCCCCCCCCCCCCCCCCCCCCCCCCCCCCCCCCCCCCCCCCCCCCCCCCCCCCGCCCCCCCCCCCCCCCCCCGCCCCGCGGGCGCCTTCAGGTTCGCCCCTCAGGGGGGCTTTCAGGTTCGACCATGGGCAAGGGGGGGCTTTCAGGTTCGACCCTGGGCAAGGGGGGCTTTCAGGTTCGACCCTGAGCAAGGGGGGGCTTTCAGGTTCGACCCTGGGTCAGGGGGGCTTTCAGGTTCGACCCTCAGGGGGGTTTTCAGGTTCGACCCTGAGGGGGGCTTTCAGGTTCGCCCCTCAGGGGGGCTTTCAGGTTCGATTCTGAGCAAGGGGGACTTTCAGGTTCGCCCCTGGGTCAGGGGGGCTTTCAGGTTCCCCCCTTGGCAAGGGGGGCTAGGGGGGATCGGCATTTTGCGTGGGTAAGTCCTGTACTATTTAAGGTCGATAAATTAATCTTTCAGGGGCAACTTCTTGGCTTTTTAGTTTATGACGATGTAAATCGCCATAAATGTTAAGATAATCAAGCTCATCAGGGGAGAGTTTTCCTTGTTTAACGCCACTTATCGCAGCATCAATTTCTTCACGCCGTTGTAAACCCATTAAACAGATATCTACACAGTTTTGCGTTAAAGAGTAACGATATAAGTCTGGAACAGAAGGTCGCCAGCACTTGGCTGGTAAACTAGGGGGAGCTTCCCAAAGCACTCCTGTATGAGAGCCAGTAGATTTAAATGTGACAATACCTGGTCGCTGCCTATCTTGCTCATCAAGTTGATTAAATATTAAGTCTTGAGCAGAGCGATGGACAACATTATGCCTGACCATGACCACATCTAACAGGGGACTACATAACCATTGTTGAGCCAGTTTTAAATCGTGGAAAGAGGCGCCAATATAGCGAAGAATTCCCATTTTTTTAAGACGATCTGATGTGCAAAGTATTCTTTATACGGTTCGTTGATAAACAGAATTACAACCTTTAACTTCTTGAGAAATATTTAAGCAATCATTCAGAACAGACCCATCATTAGACCCGATCCAACCCCAAAACAACACGTCAATGTAGTCAATTTTCAGTTCGCAAAACTGATCCATTAAAGCGCCAAGTAACATTTCTGGACTTTTGATATAAGTAACCGTTGCCAAAACAACTTTTTCGCGAACTGAGGAACCGCGTCCGCATATTTGGCGGATAGCTCCAGCCATGTTGCTATATAAATAATGGTGCAGATCGCTGGAGTAAAAAAAGTAATTGATACCGCGTTCAAAAGCGTAGAGGGTATCTTCACTAGAAATCCCGCCGCCTCCACCCAATCCGAGACAACTGACTGTTAAATCAGTCCGCCCTAGTTTACGATAGAAGGGCAAATCTGATTCTGAAGATTGAGCGATCGCATGGTTAACTTCCCTAACTGTACTTGAGGGTTGTGATACCAAATCCGTGATTAGCATAAGTTTAAGGGAGCGTAGATGTCCTCGGAATTTGAATTTAGGTAAGGACGTTGCCAGTCAATTCCAAGCAGAGAAAATTGCTCGAACACTGATTTAAGGCGATTTTCGGCAGACTCGTCACCTTTTTGTCGAGCTTCTAGCAATCCATTAGCAACAATTTGGCAACGATTCATGCCAAAACTTTCTTGGATAGTAAACTTGCGGTCTGGTTCTTCTGCTAAAGCTAGTCCAGGTGCTAGTAATTTGGTAAAGAGGGGAACTTCTGCTTGAAAGTAAGATTTATTTTCGGTGTAAACAGTTTGGAGAATTTGCCGAAACGCTTGATAGTTACTTTTTTCAAAGTATAGTACACCTGAATCATATCTGCCATAGTCAGAAGGGTTATATAACACTTTGAAAGTGAAAGGAATCTGAATTTCTTTCAGTTTCTGGGTTAAACTTCCCATGATGGCAATAGCACCTTCAGCTTTTAAATTGAAGTATATCCGCGCCGTACCAGCATAATTATCTGGATTACTGAAGGTTTCGCTTCCCAGATTGCTGACTGCTACATAAAAGCCGTTTTGAACCAAATTGGGAGGCATTTTGATGGCAACCGTATCTCCTACAGTAGCCGATTTTTCCGCTGGGGATAAATGGCGATCGCGCTCAATATGCAGAGTTAAACCATGTTTAATTACTGCCAGAGTGCCATCGCTTTCTTCCTTAACTATCTGCCAGCTTGGATCGAAATAGCCTTCTCCCGCATTGCTTTTGTGCAAGAGTTCGTAAAATTCTACATCTACCCCTAGAAAGGTATTATTTTCTAAATTTTGGTAGAGGTTATAATTGGCTAAATCTGATTCCAATTCAGATGCCAGTTTCGTTTGCAGAGAACCATTGTAATAGATACCGTAGAGAAAACTTCTTAGCTGTAGGCTCAAGTATTTATGCTGAACATCCGCAGGCATTTTTTGAAAGCGAGTTACCATTTCTGCGGGAAGTTCCAGTGGTTTATAACTGGGATGACTGACGCAAAAGTTGGAGTCTATTTGAACGTTTTTGGCAACTTCTTGCAGAAAAGTTATGACTTCCATAAAGGTGATTCAGTAACTAAAACTATTTAAGCGGCAACGGGTTCGAGAGCAGTTAATTCAGACTCAGGAGTACCAAAAACTGTGAAGATTGATTGCTCTGGACGGCATAACAAAGTTTTGGCTACCTGAAGCATACAAATCCCTGTATTTCCAAATAATTTTTGGTACTGCATAATTGATTCAATCTGGTGGATTAAACCAAGACCCGTAAATTGCATCACCCGTCTGAGAAAATCGGGGCGGTACTCGAGAATCATGGGAAAATTGCTAAGGTAAGCTTTGGCGAGCGCAAAAATTGAAGGTTGGAGTAATTCTAACGGCGTTTCAGCAAGACGCAAAGATTATTCTATTTGAATGGAAGAAGCTACAACTAAGCTACTTAACCACAGTTGTAGGTAGCTGGCTATTATTGTTCCTAAATCAAAGGCTGGATCTCCCCAAGCACATCGTTCCCAGTCAATCAATCGTAACATCCCTTCATCTAATTGTTTTGGAGACCTTTCCCAATCTTTGTGAATTAAAATATTATTCAATTTTAAGTTGTTATGGGTTAAACAGCAGGGATGCCAAGCATCTTTCAATTCTGCTACTGCTTCTCCCAGGCTACTATAACGTTGATAAAGAATGAAAAATTTCAGACAATCTGGTGGCACCATGCCAAAAATTTATGGACCAATTCGACTGATACTCTTTTCCAATAGCTTAGCGGGATTACTAAATTCAAAATGAGTGTTTTTTTGATAAAATTTTGCTAAAAATTTTTGGCAATTAGGTTGATTGAAAGTGGTCTGGTGTAAAGTTGCTAAAATCTTACCAACAGCAGTGGCTATCGCGCTATCGAAAACCTTTTTTTGCTGATAAAAATTCGCTAAATTGCTGTATTCAGCCAAATAGTTATAAATAATGATTGAATGAGCTTCATCAAAATTTAAAACTGGTACAACAAATGGTTTAAGACGGTTAAAATCCTGAAGATATTGCTGGAGTTGATAAAATTTCCACTCGTTGATCAGTTCGTTTGCGACTCTGCCATTAAAAGCATGACACTCTTGTTTAATTAGAAGCTTCCGCTCCTTGGGCAATCCTATTAACAAGTTAAAATTCTTGGCAGGTGGTAATTTTTCAATCTGGATAGATTCTAAATCTTGCTGATTGCAGAAATCTAAATCTAGTAGATACTGAGAAACATTCTGTGAGGATAAGAGAAATGCCATAGCTACCATCCTAGAAACTTTATGGGAGGCTAACGCCAATGCTTTAACTATTTTGAGTTTGACAGTCTCAGTACTTACGCAAAGAAACCCGGTTTCTCAGAAAAATCGTTGGGAGAGGAAACGAGAGATCGACGGTCTCACCTTTGTTTCTTTTCTCGTCGTGTGTAAGTCCTGAGTCTCTTTAAAAAGTTGACTATTCCAGACTGTACCAAAGGCTGAGCGGACGCATCTCTCCCAGCAAAAATGCGTCAGCTCGCTTGTTTACAATTCCTTAAAACCAATTTAGTGGCTTAGGAGTCGAGTTGCGTGAGAATTTCCACCTGCTCTATTTGTTCCTTTATCCATGCAGAAAATAAATCAGAAGTAATCTTGAGGCGCAATACATTATCCAATTGCGGTTGAATCAGTTCTTCAACTAGAATCAAGTGGATGCCTTTAGAAGTAACTATTGGCTTGAGAATTTGACCGGGAGTTGCGGCAAAGACAGCAGCAGAAATTTCCGGTTTGAGGTCTTGACGACGGACTTTTCCTCGATACCCTGCTGCTCGTCGTAGCTCTGTATCTTGGATATATTGACGTGCCACTTCCGGGAAACTAATCTCGCCTTCCTTAAGCGAATAGAAAAGTTCCATCGCTAAGTCTTCATCATCCAAAACTACTTCACAGATGGCAGCGTGAGCGTAGTCTAGCTGATGTTCGACAAAAAAAGGTTCTACCTTATCGGCAAAGAGATTTTGAGCTAACTTGGAAGAGAGAGCGGAAACATAAACTAATTCTTCAAAATCGTCCAGAGATAAACAATGTTTTTGTAGCCAAGACCAAGTTGCATCAGCACTGCGGAGATTGCTAACTAACCGCAGGTTATCAGCTACTACTTGCAGTTCTTCAGTCTCTATCTGTATTTTTCGTTCTTGTGCTGCCTGAGTTATAATTTTACGAGTCACAATTCCTTCAACAATAGATGGAATTTGGCAGGAAATCTTAACTTGTTGAATGATGTCTTCACGGGAAATAGTCAGCATATTCGACATTTTGACACTCCTTAGATACCTGGTAAACTCTTAATGTTTTACTTGCTATCGACGAGGCATAAGCTGCTGATTTAGAGTTCCAAGCCTCCTTTTTGTAATTTCTTAAATGGATCGAGGATAAAGTCAATAACGCGACGCTGGCGAATAATCACTTCCGCCGTGGCTGTCTGTCCTGGTGTCAAAGCTATACTCTTATTTTGAGCTAGAATAGAAGTTTTATCTAGTGCTATTTCTAGCTCAAAAACTTCAACTTTACCAGGGGGAACATCTACAATTTTGGAGTCGGGAGAAATCCAATTTAAATGACCGGAAACAACCCCATAATCTTGAAATGGATAGGCATCAAACTTCAACTTAACTGGCATTCCTTTGCGGAGAAATCCACTTTCAGAAGTCGGGATTTGTGCTTTAAATATTAATCCTGCTCCTTGAGGTGCGATTTGAGCAATCGTTTGACCGGGTTGTACTACAACTCCAGGACGTTGAATTGGTAAGAGAAAAAGCGTGCCGTCAACTGGCGATCGCAATATTCGTTGCTCCAATTGCAGATTTAAAGCTTGAATTTGAGTTTTGCTTTGAGAAATTTCTGCTGGCAGCGCCGTAATTTGGGTTGGCAAATCTTTCAGCTGTTCCTGACTTTTAAGCACTGCTAATTTGCTAGCATGAGTTAAACTCTGATGGCTGCGTTGCTGTTCTTCTACGCGCAACTTAGCTTGCTCAATATCTGACTGAATTTGTTGAACTAAGCTCTGATATCGGCTGTGTTCTTCTTTTAACCGCAGTTTGGCTTGCTCGATATCCGACTCAGCTTGATGAATAATACTTTGATAGCGGATTTGTTCCTCTTTTAAGCGCAGTTCTGCTTGTTTAACATTTGCTTGCGCTTGCTCTTGCAAGCGTTTGCTTTCTTCTGCCAGCTTCTCCATTTCAACCACTTTAATTTCTGGTACAACACCTGCCTCTAAAAGTTGGCGATAGCGTTGGACTTCTGCCAAATCTTTAAGCAAACGATGATTAGCTAAGTTATAAGCAGTCTTACTGGAAGTAATATTTTGCCGTGCTTGATCGATTTGAGACAGTTTTTCTACTTTTTGCAGGTTATAAGCAGTTTGTTTGGCATCAAGGTTTTGCTGTGCTTGATTTACTTGAGCTAGTTTCTCTTGTTTTTGTAAATTAGAAGCCGATTTTCTAGAATCAAGGTTTTGTTGAGCTTGATTAATTTGCGTCACTTTTTCCAACTCTTGAGCTTGATTTTGATGTTCTTGAACGCGAATCGCCACGTTTAATTGATTTTTCAGTAACTCCAACTGCGCGAGTCGATTTTGTTGAGCTTCCAATTTTGTTTGAGCTTGTTGAAGATCCGTGCGGAGGACATCAGATTCTAGCTCAATCAGAACTTGTCCTGCTTTGACAGTTTGACCTTCTTTTACTTGCACTTTCGCTACGGTTCCAGAGACGATTGTATCCAATCTTTGGGTAGATCCTTTAGGTTCTAATCTTCCTCTCGCACTCCCTGTTTCATCAACCTTTGATAACATCGACCAAGGTAAAATGACTCCAGCAAATATAACTAAAAAATACAGCAATCCTCGCGTCCAAACTCGCGGTAGCGTATCGATTAAATCTTTTGTTAATGAAGACCACTCTTCATTTGTTTCAGGAGATAATTCTGGTTCTAAATTGGCTCTTTCCAGACTGGCTTTATCTACCTCTTCTACTTCTTCTGGCAAAACGGGTTTGTTTTTAACGTGACCGTTTTGATGAAATTTATCTTCTATAGCTGATGGGTTCGGCATAGATTTTGTTAATTATTAAATGTTTGAGTGCCCTAAGTTCATGTTTATGAACTTCGCTTAAGTCTTCTAAATCAATTTCAACCAATAGAACTAAGTTGCTGTTGATTCAGGTAGAAGTATTGACCGCGTTTTGCCATTAATTGGTCGTGGGTGCCACTTTCCACTAAAATACCTCGGTCGAGGACTAGAATTAAGTCGGCATTGCGAACGGTTGAAAGGCGGTGAGCAATCACAAAAGTAGTTCTATTTTGCATAATTTTGGTTAAATTATTCTGAATAATTCGCTCGGATTCTGCATCTAAGTGACTGGTAGCTTCATCTAAAATCAGCAGGCGGGGATTGCCTAATAAAGCTCGCGCGATCGCTAATCTCTGTCGCTGTCCTCCAGATAGCATTCCTCCCCCTTCACCAATTTGGGTTTCGTAACCCATTGGCATCTCTTTGATAAAGTCATGAGCGCCTGCTAATTTTGCCGCTTCCATAATATCTTCTAAAGAAGATTCTGGATGACCGACACTGATATTTTCTCGAATTGTACTGCCAAATAGGAAGGAATCTTGATCGACGACACCAATATGTCGCCGGAGCGATCGCAGGGATAAACTCGTCACATCATAACCGTCAATTAAAACTTTACCTTCGCTGGGCGGATAAAGCCCTAAAATTAGTTTAGAAATCGTCGTTTTGCCCGCTCCACTGCGTCCTACCATCGCTACCATTTGGCCTGGTTTAACTTCAAAGCTGAGATTTTATAACGTGTTAGTATCGCTTTCTGAATGGTAGCGAAATGTCACTTTATCGAAGCGAATATGACCCCTAAGATAAGGCAAAGATTGACGAGTTTGATTTTGCAAGTCTTCTTCTGGTTCGGCATCGATCACGTCATTGATTCGTTCCATTGCAATCACTACTTCCTGTAACTCGTTCCACAGCACGATCAGTCGCTGGAAGGGAGTAATTACATTACCTAGTAGCATATTAAAAGCCACTAGCTGACCGATTGTTAACTCGTTCTGAATCACTAACCACGCGCCAAACCAAAGTAACGCGGTCGTGACGATAGTTTGAATCCCCAAACTAAATACTTGCAGGATATTATTAATTGTTTGTCCCGAAAGCATCGTTTTCAGAGACTTGCCAAACAAGTCTTCCCAGTGCCAGCGTACTGTCTGCTCTACAGCCATAGATTTAACAGTACGAATCCCCGTTAATGATTGAATTAAGTAACCCGTTTCTTCGCTGTAAGCACCAAAAGTTTCCCGAGAAACTTTTTGTAAGAAGGGAGTGGCAATTAGTGCTAGCAGGACAAATGGCGGCACTATTACTAAGGTCAATAGCGCCATTTTCCAGCTGTACCATAACATCAATCCGACGTAGATGACGATTGTGAATAAATCCAGGACAATCGATAAACCTTCCCCTGTCAAGAAGCGCTGAATTTTTCGGTTTTCTTGAACGCGGGAAATAATATCTCCCACATAGCGATTTTAAAAAAAATTGAGCGGCAATCGGAACGTATGACTAATGAACCCGACAATTAAGGCTAAATCCACTCGACTTGCGGTGTGATCCAAAAGATATTGCCTCAATCCCGTAATTGCTACTCGAAATAAGCCAAAAATCAGTAAACCCAATCCAATAGTTAGCAGACTGAGGTCGCTTCGCTGTACGATTACTCGATCTAATAACAACTGGGTAAATAGAGGTGTAATCAATCCGAAAATCTGGATCAGAATCGAGGCAATCAATACTTCTAACAAAATTAGCCAATGAGGTTTGACTAACTCGAAGAATTGCCAGAAAGGTTTACTTGCTTCTTTTGCCGCTTTCAGTAAAGCTGTTGGTTTTAATAAAAGTACGTAACCAGTCCAACCCTTTTTAAACTCTGCATATGTCAGCTGGCGTTGACCGATCGCTGGGTCGCAGACTATTACGCGCCTCTCGTCACTTCATACACCACAATATAGTGCTTTCCCTCCCAATGGGCGATCGCGGGTAATTGTTGTTCTGCCAGCTTGTCTAAACTCGCCTTCACAGGTCGAGTCGTAAACCCAATACTTTCTGCCGCTGCCGACAAACCTCGCAGGGAAGCACCATTGCGATCCACATTAGCAATGTCCCGCAGGCGATTGACGCTAAACTGCTTACCCCAGTAACGACCGATCATCACCAAACAAGCTGCACCGCAGTCAGAGGCACTTTGTTGTGCAAAAAAAGGATAGCGGCGAGTCATTCGCTGCCACAAATGACCGATTCTGAGGCTGGGACTGGGAAAATAAGCTTTACTGACTTTTTTCTGTTTATTTGATTCGTTAGGCGGTAACGGTTTCCTTACCCGCGTTTCCACAGGTTGTGTTGCCACAGATGGGGTAGGATTGGACTTGGTAAGCGCTGCCAGTTGTGGCAAATGCTGTAAAGCTGTTTCCCAGTCGGACTCTTGCAAGCTATAAAGTTGAGTCAACCGCGTCACCTGCCAAGTCCCATTTTTTGGTAGCTGGGAAGTCCCGTAGATATTTCCCACCATTAGCCTTTGACCAGAGGAATGTACCAATTCCCCCTGACGCAGCAACCAAAGTTGTGGATTTTGCGTCAAAGACTTTGGCAGTCTTCCCGCTTCCAAATTATGTGGTTTCAGCAGTGAAAGCACTTGCATCAACTCTTCTGTGGGTGCCTCGTTAAGACCAGCGGTTTGGCGGCAAAGTAGCAGCAAATCTCGCAGGGTTGCTTTTTGATAAAGATGTTCCCGTAAGTTAGGATATTGCCTGCACAACAATGACAAATAATTGCCGGGAATATAGCAGACAATGGAATTAACAGAGGCTCTAATCGCGTAAGTCTGAAATTGTTCTTCTGGAAACAGCGTTAACTCTCCAAAAGATGCTCCCGTTTCTAATGAAGCGACTAAGTTATCGTTACTGTCCAGTAGTCGAACTTTACCCCCCAGAATGATATACATTCCCTCGCCAGCATCTGCTGTTTGCCAAAAACGTTTTCCTGCTGCTGGTTTTTGCAGCTCAGCTTTGCTGCAAAAGTTAACTAATTCTGGTTCTGCCAGAACTAAATTTAATGCTTGCTTTAGTTGCTGCTGTAGCTGCTGATCCGAAAAATCTGATAAATTTTGAGCCATAAATTGTAGAAAATTGACAACTACCGGAGCCGCTACATGATTATTGCCAAACAAAAATATTAAATATTTTCGCTTGAATGGCTTTGATTGACCTTGAAAATATCAATCGTTCCTAAAAAAACTGGTGAGGCAGAAGCTGGTATGTCGCCAATTTTAAAAGCCGATTGTTTTTGAACAAAAACACTATCCTGTTCGATTTTTTCTGTTTTAGAGCGAGTACTAAGCCCCAGTTCCTTGAGAATGCGATTTATGTGGCGATCGCTGACTTCAATCCCTAGTTTTTTGGCTAAATGTTTTTTCAACCATTGGGCTGTCCAACGTTGAAATGGATAGCCATACTCGCGAGGACTGCGGCTTACCAGTTCCTTCAAATGCTCTATATATTCTTCATTAATAGCCTTTGGACGTCCTATTGGTTGGTCGTTCCAGCGATGAGCATTACCAGACCGTGCCATAGAAATCCAATATCTAGCTGTTTCTTGCGAACATTTTAGTTCGTTACAAATTTGCGCCTGAGACTGTCCCATGTCTGTTCGTAGCATGATTTCAATCCGACGACGATACTCCGGACGCAGATCTGTTTCTAGACTTTTCAGCAATAGTTTTCGCTGAAAAGATGTTAAGTAAAGCCCCTGATTTTCCACGGTATACACCTTCTCACTAAAACACTAATTTTTTTGGTTATGACAGATTTTTTTTTATTGCTTCCAACCAGAATAGCAGTATTTATCCAAAAGGTTAATAGACACTTAAATCTGTCTCATGTTTTTCTGCAACCTACCCTATCAACTAAAAGCTTATAGTAGCAGGTATTTTTTACAAAATTTTACAAGCTATTTTACTTATGTACGATCGCCAAATGGATATGATTTAATGAATTTTTTGTAAAGTAGTAAAGTGAAAAAATGAAAATTTCATAAACTGAGAGACTGTTGTTGAGTAAGTAGGTGCAAGTAAATAAATTAAAGATGGCTTAATTCCCAGAGAAATTACGCAAATGGCACAGCGCTAGCAAAAAGCTAATTGGGGCATTAAAAGGCTAAATACTTGATATACATAGGTTTTAATATAGGTAGTCTCACATCTTGCACCAGGGTTATCACCAAAGTTTCTTGCACTTTAGAAACTAGGTTTCTCCAGCCTGATTGAGAAAGCTGCAAGATTTGAGTAGTGGCAAACAAGATACGATCGGGACTTAGGCAAGGGCGTTGCCAGAAACCCTGCCAAACCAACGATTTCTCGGATCGCCCCTTGTTTATTTGCGTAAGTCGCGATGATATCAAAGCTATTGAGCTAACGATCAATTTAGAGATGAACGAGGCACAAGGCAAATTGCTTGTTCTCGACCAGCGCATTGAAGAGCGCGTACAGGCAATTCGCACTCATCGGGACTGGTGGCGTTGTCGGCGCGGCGGCGATAGCTCTTCGCACAACCAATTCCAGCACCAGCTGTTGCATCACCTGTTCGCGGGAGGCAGAGGTAAGCTGCTACGCATTTAAATCCAATAGATTTCTCCAAAAAAGAATCTCAAACCCTTGTCCTGTCTGGAATAAAACCTAATTATTGGAGAGGTCTAATAAAGAGGCGGGCAAGATGCCCACCCCACAAGAAGAAGGCAAAATTTGACTCTCAAATTAGGTGCGTAGCAGCTTATCTTCAAGGGGCGGCAAGACTTTCGCTTCACACTTATAGCGGTTTCAGGACTGACGCACAGAAACAAAGGGCGATCCGAGAAATAGTTGGTTTGGCAACCATAGAACGGAGAAACCGGGTTTCTGGCAACGCCCTTGCGTCAGTCCTGGGTTTGTGACTTGGTGGAATACAGTAGTTGTCTCAGGACTTATATGATGTCCGCCTGATTACCCTAAATAAAAATCTCGACCCGTCACCGTTTCACCGTTCTCCCAAGTCATTCTTAACTATGGGTGTTTCACCGGACATGATATTACGCAGGACGATCTGAGAAACCGGGTTTCTACGTAGATCTCTGGTTGCCAAACCAACAATTTCTCGTAGAAACCCGGTTTCTTTGCGTCAGTCCTGTGTAAGTTAAATTTTGTCTAAAATACGCAGGTACCTGCTTAAAGCCAAACTATGTCTAATCAACCCCTAACTTACCCACTTACGCGCAAAGTAGAGCAAATTGACGAATACCACGGCGTCCAAGTGCAAGACCCCTACCGATGGCTAGAAGATCCGGACTCAGATGAAACTAAGGCTTGGGTGGAGGCTGAGAATTCTGTTACTTTTGAATATCTCAACCAAATCCCAGTGAGGGAAAAAATTAAGCAGCGCCTGACTCAGCTTTGGGATTATGAAAAGTATGACATTCCTTTTAAAAAAGGAAACCGTTACTTTTACTTTAAAAACGATGGGTTGCAAAATCAAAGCGTTCTCTACACTTTAACTTCCCTCGACGGGGAAGCAAAGGTTTTGCTCGATCCGAATCTTCTGTCAGAAGATGGCACGATTGCTTTATCTGGGGCTGCTATCAGCGAAGATGGCAATTTAATGGCATACGGTTTATCTACATCGGGTTCTGATTGGCAAGAATGGAAAGTCCGCGATGTGGAAACTGGCGAGGAGCTTTCTGATAGTATAAAGTGGATTAAATTTTCTGGTGCATCTTGGACCCACGATGGTCAAGGATTCTTTTATAGCCGCTACGATGAACCGAACGAGGCTACTAAACTAGAAGATGTTAATTACTTCCAAAAACTGTTTTACCATCGCTTGGGAACGCCCCAATCTGAGGATATTTTAATCTATCACCGACCCGACCAAAAAGAATGGGGATTCAGCGGCGGTGTCACCGAAGATGGTCGCTATTTGATTATTAGCGTCTGGCGGGGAACCGAACCGAAAAATCTGGTTTTTTACAAAGATTTGACTAATCCAGATGCCGAGGTTGTCGAACTAATTAACGAGTTTGAAGCTAGCTACAGTTTTATCGACAACGATGGCTCTATTTTCTGGTTCCTGACTGACTTGGATGCGCCCCGCGGTCGGGTGATTGCGATCGATATTAACAATGCTGCCCGCGATAATTGGCAAGAGATCGTTCCCCAGGCGGATGAAGTTCTCGAAGGTGTCAGTTTGCTGAATAATCAATTTGTTGCTGATTACTTGAAAGACGCCCATACTCAAATTAAAATTTTCGACCTGAACGGTAATTTTGTCCGGGAAGTTGCATTACCGGGACTTGGTTCTGCCGGTGGTTTTGGCGGCAAACGTTACGATACCGAAACTTTTTATAGCTTTACTGGCTTTACTACACCACCAACTATTTATCGCTACGATATGGTCAGCGGTGAAAGTACTATTTTCCGGCAACCGCAGGTTGATTTTAATCCAGATGACTGCGAGACGAAGCAAGTATTTTACCGTAGCAAAGATGGGACGCAAGTCCCGATGTTTATTACTCACAAAAAGGGGATGCAACTAGATGGAAATAATCCCACTTTGCTCTACAGTTACGGTGGCTTTAGTATCTCTTTAACCCCTAGCTTTTCTGTCAGTCAACTGGTGTGGATGGAGATGGGAGGCGTTTATGCTGTTGCCAATTTGCGCGGCGGTGGCGAATATGGTGAAGAATGGCATCAAGCGGGAATGAAGCTGAAGAAGCAGAATGTTTTTGATGATTTTATTGCCGCAGCGGAATGGTTAATTGCTAACCAATATACTGTTCCTGAAAAACTGGCGATCGCAGGCGGTAGTAATGGCGGATTATTAGTCGGTGCTTGCATGACTCAACGCCCCGATCTATTTGGTGCAGCTTTGCCAGCTGTGGGTGTATTGGATATGCTGCGCTTCCATAAGTTTACCATTGGTTGGGCTTGGTGTTCTGAATACGGTTCGCCTGAAGATCCAGAAGAATTTAAGGCACTTTATGCCTATTCCCCACTGCACAATTTAAAAGCAGGAACCGCTTATCCGGCGACTATGATTACAACTGCGGATCATGACGATCGTGTAGTACCTGCCCATAGTTTCAAATTTGCGGCAGCTTTGCAAGCAGCACATCAGGGCGAGAATCCGGTCTTAATCAGAATTGAAACAAAAGCTGGACATGGTGCAGGAAAGCCTACTACTAAACAGATTGAAGAAATAGCAGATCGGTGGGCTTTTTTGGTGCGATCGCTCAATATCCCAGTTAACTAATTCTGGCAAAAAATACATGGGGCGGGCTTTCCTGCCCACCCCACAAGATTTATAAAATAGGATTGCTTTAACAAAGAAAACCATGCAGCAAAACCAAACTCGCTCCCATTCACCCAACCTATCCACCGTAGACAAGCTCACAGAGTTTGTTCAGAATATTTTTTGAACGGCGGAAGGTAATGTTATCCACGAGCATATTCGTCAAGAGGCTAGAAGACGTGCGGTAGAAGCGGGATGGGCATCAACGGAGGGTACTATTGATGACGAAATGGTCTGTGAAATGCTGGAAATCATGAGAGAGGAGATGAAACAACAGCCTAAAAAATCTCGCGATCCCAAAAAAATAAAGCAGATAGAATCTACCATGAAAGGTATTGGTTGCAAACACTCAAGGCACTCGAACGAGTCAAAATAGATGTATAGTAACTGGAAAATGGAACTAGAAGATTTAATATCTCTATGCCAAAATGGTTCAGAGTCAGAGAAATGTGTGGCGTTAGTAAAGCTGGAAAAAATGGGTATTAAAGCCAAAGAAGCTGTTCCTGTTATAGTCGAACTCTTGGATTTTCCAGAAGATGGTGTTAGGTCAAATGCTGCTTCTGCTTTGGGAAAAATAGCTGACAAAGATGTGGGAGTGAAACTTCTACCCTTGTTAAAAGATCCCGATTCATATATCCGTACTGAAGCAGTGGAATCTTTAGGACTATTAGGATATGCAGAAGGTGTTCGCGATATTGTTGATTTACTTCAAACTGATGAAGATTACTTAGTGAGACTTTGTGCAGCAGAAGCACTGGGAAACCTTAATGACCGGAGTGCAATCCCAGCTTTAATAGAAGCGCTGAACGATCCAAATGAGGGAGTGCGAGCTTATGCTGCGGATTCAATCGGCTTATTAGGAGTTGTCGAAGCTTTACCAATTTTGCAGCAAAAAATAGAGTTTGAATCCAGTTTATTAACAAGAGCTTTTATATTCTCAGCACTTTATAAGATCGGAGATGAAAAATATCTCTTCTCATTAGTCAAAATGTTAGAAACTGTTGATTATAGTCTGGCGATTACTATATTTAACCTAATGGGTTACATAGCAACGCCTCAAAATGCAGCCTTGCTCAAAGAACTTATACTAGCATTCACTCAATCCCGACCTTCCTTAGATCCTCATGAACCTTTATATCCAAATCCTAGCGCTCTAATCAAGCATCTTGACTCGCTGATAAAAAGTGGTAGTGAGGTTAACAACTAGCTTAAGGATTGGCTGAAAGTAGGGGGATATTTTCAGCCACCATATCCTTGACTGTTTTTCCCCGTTCTTTTGCCCGCTGCAATCCGCTATAAACTTCAAGCCAGGGTGTGGAATTTTCCTACGAAAATCTGTCTTTTATCTTCAGGACTTACGCAGGACGAGAAAAGAAACAAAGGTGAGACCTTTATCTCTGGTTGCCTTTCCCAACGATTTTTCGGATCGCCCTTTGTTTCTTTGCCTCGAAAATCGGTCTTTTATCTTCTTACTCAATTAGCAATTAGCAATTAGCCATTACCTATTTAATATTGCGGTTATTTGCTTGACGATAAATCTGAAGCAAGTTGAGAAATTTGGGAAAATCAAAACTTCGGGGGTCAACTTTGTTTCCCGATCTATCGACTTCCCTATGGGTCGTAATTCGCTCCTCCGGAACGTTACTTTGAGCGATGAACCACGCTAGAGTATTATATTGTTCTTCGGTATACCCGCTATGGGTTGGATTTCGATTATCCCACCCATCCTGCGGTGTTTCTAAGGAAATATGATAAGCAAAGTTATTTACAGAGGATGCTAACTTAGGATTTGTTTTTACGGTTTCTTTGCCGTTGGGACTTTCAAATACCGAGTTTCCGGCACCAAATGCTCTTTTGTCTGGCGGAACTATATAAACAACGGTTCCATCTAACTCAATTAAGGTGTGGTAACTTACTTGCTTATTTTCATCGTAGTGAGGTGTTTGGAAAAAATCAATTGCACCTAATGCAGAACCAGCGGTTTCGTGCAAAACTATAATTGGTTGATTGTATACGGCTACGCCATTAATATCTTTAGTAAATCTTTCTCCATAGTTAGTTGGATCTGCCCAGGCTATTTTGTATCTGGGAGTGTACGTCGTTATGGTATTAACAGGATTAAGTTCTGAGTGAGAAACATTTTGAGTAGGTTTTTCTGTTTCTGATTTAACTTTCTCCTGGTTTTGGGAGGATTCAGGTTTAGGTTTTGGATATTGACTCCAAGCAGCTTTGGGATTAAAGTTTACTTTTGTCTTTTGTAGGAGTTCTGCTTCTCCGCTGAATAGGATTACAATCAGGAAAAGCGATAGGAAAAATGTTAGCAGAAACGGTTTAGCTGTCTTGAAGCTAAGTTTCATTTTGCCCAGACTGATAAAAATACATTAAAATATTTTATCCCAATTAATAAAAATTTTCTGTATCACATCAAACCGCAGACTTCGCTAAAATTGCATCGCGAATTGCGATAGCGGTGGCGGGTGCGAGTAAAACTCCGTTGCGATAGTGTCCTGTGGCTAACAATATATTATTGTAACCAGGTAATTGACCAATAATAGGAGCCGGGTATCCTTGGGGGCGAGGGCGCAATCCCGACCAAGTTCTGAGGATGGTAGCTTGGGATAGGGGGGGACAAAATGCGATCGCTCCTGCCATCACTTTATCCAATAAACTCGGATCTGCCACTACTTCCCCAGCATCTGTGGGAAATTCTACCGTCGCACCTACCCAGTATTCTTGAGCGCCGACTGGGACAATATGAATATCATCGCTGGTAATAACTGGCTGAAAATCGGAATTTCCCAAAGGATTTTCGACCCGCAAGTGCAACGCTTGTCCCAATACTGGTTGTATATCAACTTTTTGCGCTAAAGATGCGGTTATCGGTGTCGATCCTAAACCAGCAGATATGACTATCCAATCTGTTTCTATTTGACCATTAGATGTTTCAATCTGATAGGAAATCCCCCCATTGGTGGATGTAATTTCTTCAACGGTGACGCCAAATTTAAAATTTACGCTGTTGCGCTCAGCGGCTTCAACTAAAGCTAAAGTTAAAGCAGAAGGATCGAGTTGTCGGTCTTGGGGAGAATAAATAGCAGCGGTTGTGTTTGCTAAATTTAACTGGGGACATTTAGACAGGACTTGGTCAATATGCCAAATTTCTAAATGCCATCCTTGAGATTGACGAATTTCTACTAAATTTTCCCAATCTGCGACTGAGGGAACTAGCATGAGAATTCCCTGCCGATTGTAAAGGATTTGGCGATTTGTCTTGGCTTCTAATTCGGGGATTAAAGTTTCATAGCGTTGCAGGCTAGTTTGTCGCAACTGCCATGCTTTGCCTTTAATTTTATGGCTGATAATGCCCATTAAAACGCCCAGGGCAGCACTTGTCGCTCCTTGGGCAGGGGGTTGTTTATCCAGGACTGCAATCGATAATCCTGGAATTAAACTGAGTTCGTATGCGATCGCGGCACCCACAACGCCGCACCCGATAATTGTAATTCGGCTCATGTTAGGTAATTGGTAATTGGTAATCGGGAAATTTTTGACATTACCTATTAACTCAAGTTGCTAGTTATCTCAAAAGTGTTGCTAATCGCTAATAGCTAATAGTTAATGTCAGCAATAAAGCTATATTAGCAATTAGCAATTAGCAATTAGCAATTAGCAACTGGCGTTATTACCTATTAGCCATTGTTATGCTTTAGGCGTCAACTCCAAGAAAGCGTTAATGTCTTTCTGGAGCGTTGCGTAAGAGCGGATAGTCGCTTTGTAGTCTTGAGCTTCGGCACCTGCATCGATGCTGAGCAAGTCTTCAATTACCTGTTTCGCGGCTTCTTTCACCTTGGGTTGGTCTTTTGCCAGCAAGTTGCGCTCTACTAGACTCATTTTCGCCCGCAGTTCGCCCAATGGCCCGCGGATGAAGTTTTTGGTAAATACCCAATTTTCTTCTTGGATCAGCTTAGCCAGTTCGGGCAAGCGATCGCGCATGGCCTCAATATCAGAAGTATATTTCTGAATTACTTCCAACTTAGCCGAGGTGTAAGTCGGCGGTTTGACTTCAGTCGGACTGCTACAACTGACCAAAAACACCGTCACACATGCCAACAGAACAGCCATTATTGAGCGGAAACGTCCCATAACCATAATTTTCGCTTAAAGTTACCATTACAAATCTTATCGGCGCAGGAAGCTGATTAAAACATCGCTGACTTGATCTGACCAATGTTCTTGGGGATAATGCCCTGCTTCTGCTAGTTGGCTCAGTTCTACATCCTTCAGCTTACTAGCTAGCTGCTGTGCTGGCTCGAAGGGCAACCAAGGGTCGCGCATCCCCCACATAATTAAAGTAGGCCGCTCAAAGCTGGGTAACCCAGATGCAATTTCTGCCATTGTTTGGGGCAATTGCAAGTTCCGCACCGTCGCCAGCAAACTCCGCCCCGCTGCCGAACTCTTGAGGAAAGGACGCCGATATACGTCTAAATCTTCGTCGGAGATGCCGTAACGGCTGCCTCCTTCTAATGTACGGTCTACCAATAGGGGGTCTTGTGTCATCATATCCCCGACGAAGGGCAAACCCAGTTGTTGAATTTTCCAAGGTAACTTCGTCGCCGTTGAGATGGGAGCATTGAGAATCGCCAAGCGTTCGATTTGTTCTGGGTGACGTAGGGCGTATTGAATGCCTACAGAACCCAAAAATCCCTGGATGACGAGGGAGAACCGCTGTAGTTCCAACGCTGCGAGCAAGGCAGATAGCGCCTTGAGATAGGCATCGGGAGTATAAGCAAAGTCTCGCTTGTCTGGTTTTGCGGAGAAACCACTGCCTATCCAGTCGGGTGCGATCGCTCGATACCCTTTTTCCGCCAAACTTGGCATTACCATAGTCCAGCAAAAACTCTGGGAAGGCAACCCGTGCAGCAGCACTACTGGTAACCTGTCACTAGGCCCCAAAGGGTTTGCTTCCCGATAAAACCATTGCAGCGAACCAACTTCTATAGAGTTTTCCGTTATCGACACTGTTGTTATTGCACCGTTCAATCGCCGTGGTTTGAGCTTACCGCCCCGTGGCTGTTTTGGGCAAGTTCAAGGACGGGGGGACGCTAAGGACGCTAAGGACGCTAAGGACGCTAAGGACAGTCCCAGGGGATTCCTACTGGGAAGAAGACGGGTTGAATCGGAGACGCGGCGACGCAGTGACTGTGATTAAAAACTCCCCGCATCTCCATCTCCCCGCGTCTCCCCCTCTTTGCCTCTTCTTGGTCGGTTGGATTTTTATACCCCAATCGGTTGCGAAATATGAAACCTGTTGTTAAACTTAACCACCAAAGTAGTGCCACTCTTGAGTCCCATACAAAACGTGAACGCAGCTCAACAGGCCACCAACATTGAAATTGCCACTAAAATTGCCGCCGTCGTCAATCTGTTTAAGTGTCAATTCCCGGATGCAAGGGCAGACCTCAAACCCTGGAGTAACGATCCCGACACCCGAAAGTTAGTCGATCCCGACTCGATCGATATAGGCTTTCACTTGCCTGGATGGAGTCCCAGGTTTCAGTGTCGCAGTATTTTGGTGCAAATTCGCTTTTATCAAGACCCGGTAGATAGTTCCCGGCGAGCGATCGGAGTAGAAACGGCTGGGTTTAACCATCAAGGAATTGCGTGGCGATTTTCAACGGTTGAAAGCTGGAATTTTGAAGGCGAATGTCAGCCTGTCGCAGATATATGCGAAAAGCTGAAACATTTTTGCAGGCAGGTTTTTGAGTTGTTCAATGGTTAAGATTTTGTTGTCAGAAACCCGGTTTTTACAAAAAACCGGGTTTCTTGGCGCGGCGATCTAGTAGGGAACGTGGGAAAATCTTCGCGTCAGTGACAAAAATTATTGATGCATTAACCATCGGGTAGGGGCACGGCTTAGGAAAATCTTCCCGTCAGTGACAAAAATTATTGATGCCGTGCCCCTACAACAACGATCTTTGTTGCACGGAACTGAAAATTTTAGTGGGAAAATCTTCGCGTCAGTGACAAAAATTATTGATGCATTAACCATCGGGTAGGGGCACGGCTTAGGAAAATCTTCGCGTCAGTGACAAAAATTATTGATGCCGTGCCCCTACAACAACGATCTTTGTTGCACGACTCTGAAAATTTTAGTGGGAAAATCTTCCCGACAGTGACAAAAATTATTGATGTCGTGCCCCTACAACAACGATCTTTGTTGCTTATTGATGCATTAACCATCGAGTAGGGGCACGGCATGATTAACGTTATCTGTTTTTGCCCAATAGGGTTGCTTGGCGCCGCGATCGAGTAGGGGCACGGCATGAGAGAAGTTATCTGTTTTTGCCCAATAATTATGATGCCGTGCCCCTACGGATTGTAATATCTTATGAATCGGTAGATCCTAGTTTCCGGTAGCGAACCAGGATAGTCATCACCCGATCTGAATTCGGTACTGGCGTCAAGGGACTCCACTCGTCAACTTGAGCAAATCCGCTGGCGTAGAAATTGCGGATCTGTTCTTGCACTCCTTCGCGGGAACTGATAATCAAAAACTGCACTTTTTCCCGTTCCGGTTCAAAGGCGTCAGAATTAGGACGATCCGATCCGGTAGAGTCCGAGAAAAACTCTTGCGCCATGATATTTTCTCCTGTTTTTTGGATGAGAAACCAAAAAATCTAGCCACCCCGCAGGCAGCGCAAAGCAGGGTGGCTAAGGAGAATGTTAAAATTCTCATTTAGCCTCCACACTGTTGATACCAGTTTGGGGGTCAAGCTGTCCTTTGCTGTTGCTAGCGGCATTGGACAGCGTTACTAGATTTTTGGCGGACACGGGTTGCTGTCGTTGAACTAGAGCAACCTTAAAGAGAGAGCATAGCCCGATTGGGGACAGCCGTCAAGATGCGGTTACGAATCTTTAGGGAATGATAGGACGCTCCAAGTTTGTGGTAGGGGCACGGCATTAGTAATTTTGTTAAACTACCCGATATATCTGGGTTGCCGTGCCCCTACTATCTGGGAATTCGTATTGACAATCTTAACAATCCGTTCTTTGGCGAAAGCAAGTTTGTAGGGTGGAGAAAAATTAAAAATGCGACAATAGAGCCGTAAAAAAGAGGCAAAGGAGCAGTTAATTAATGTCTCAGAACCAAGAGGGAAAGTTGTTGCAGAAATCCAGAACATTCCAGAAGACAAGTTAACGGAACTGCTTAACCTGATTCATGGCTTTCGGCTGCGGTGAGAACCTGCTAGTTTTCCTCCCCACTCCATTATGAACAGGACTTACGCACTACGCGCCAACCATGACTACCACTCCAAAATACCAGACTAGCGAATTAGCCGAGGGAGGCTGGCGTAGAGAAATTATTACCAACCCAGATGCAACCACAGACTACATCCAAGTTCCGCTAACTTCTGAAGAATTTCTCCACCCACAAGAGGGATACCACTTGCCGAACAGCACCTTTCACGACAACGCTGCGGGTGACGCAAAAGATATGCTAACCCGTCGCTACGCCAAAGATCCAGAAACTGCGGTCTTTAGAGATCTGGTGATTAAATGGGATATTCCCCGTTTGCGCGATCGTTGTCTTGATGTTTATGTAGTCTTTGGGGTGAAGAATAAAGCGCAAAACCGCACTGAGTTTGTTGTTGCCCAAGACGGGGCGCGTCCCTGTTTAATTATGGAAGTAGTTTCTCCCCGCTACCGCAAAGAAGACCGCCAAATAAAAGTTCAACAGTATGCTCAAGCTAGCGTTCAAGAGTATGTCATGATCGATTGCCGTACCCAACGAGGGCAAGTAATATAGGACTTACGCAAAGAAACTAAGGTGATATGAAAAATCGTTGGTTTGGCAATCAGAGAGCAATGAAGAAACCGGGTTTCTTTTCTCGTCGTGGGTAAGTCCTGTAATAGAAGAAGTATTGGGCTATCGACTGGTGGAGGGGCAATATTTACCTTTAACCCCTGATGATGATGGACGTATTCTCTAGGAAACTGTTGGGTTGTGGATCGGTTTACAAGATGGGCGCGTGGTGATGGAAGATGCCCAGACGGGTAAGCGCTTACTGACTTCCGGTGAATTAGAAGAACAAACAGCAAGATTGGCGGAACTTTTACGCCCCCAGGGGATCGATCCAGACCAAGTTTAAGTCCTCGCAGAACAGATAATAACGTAGAGAAACCAGAGTCATCCCAGGGTTAGAAAGCAGGTTTCTTTGCCCAAAACGATCGCGTGGGCGATCCTTTTGGGCATTCTAAATTGGAAAACCAATCTAGAACTCGATCCACATGGCGACGAATCAATTTAGCACCACGTTAACCCAAAAAGACCGGGATGAAGTCATGGCTGCTATTGCCACAATTAAGGAAAAGCTGCCGTTTTTGATTGACTTGACGCCCGAACAGCGCAAGTCTTTGCCGAAAATGGGGGATAAGAGTCGGGCATTTGTCAGCAAGGCGTTGGAAGTGGCGACGCAA
This sequence comes from Microseira sp. BLCC-F43, assembly GCF_041929235.1. Classification (NCBI taxonomy): domain Bacteria; kingdom Bacillati; phylum Cyanobacteriota; class Cyanophyceae; order Aerosakkonematales; family Aerosakkonemataceae; genus Microseira; species Microseira sp. BLCC-F43. Next base: position 818 of record NZ_JBHFNP010000186.1, on the reverse strand, counting down.
AACCCAGACTTTTTGCCGCGAAATTTTGATTTGGAGGAAATGCGGAAGGACGTGCAATTGTTCGAGCAATTGTATCCGCTAGTGCTGTCCCTGGCGCAGTTGCAAGAGTTGGTAGATGATACCTGCGTGGCGGTGGGTAGCGAAGCCTTTGCCGCGGCGTTGCTGGTGTATAGTTATGCCAAAGCTAGTGGTGAGGGGAGTGGATTGGATACCCTGGTTGAGGATATGGGGCAGCGATTTGCGCGGAAACCTCGGAAGGTCAAGCCTCAAGAGAGAACGATGCAGAAAAAAGCTGGATAATTTGACAACAGAGGTGCAACGTTGAAGCTCGTAGCTCGAAGTTTCGAGTTCCTAGCTCGAAGTTTCGAGTTCGTAGCTCGAAAGTTTTAGTTTTAAGCTCGAAGTTTCGAGTTCGTAGCTCGAAGTTTCGAGTTCGTAGCTCGAAATTTCGAGTTCGTAGCTCGAAATTTGGCATTGCCAGGGATTTTAATCCCTGGTTGATCGGGAAAGTCGGTAAATTAGCAGTAGTAGCACGGCATCAACAATCGTGGAAGCAAATGCAAAGTATGATTGTTGCCGTGCTACTACGGTTTGTTGACGCAGCGATCCCCCCCAACCCCCCTTACCAAGGGGGGTTGGGGGGATCGTTGCACTCACCGCCAGAAATGAAAAATCCTTGGCTGATCGGGAAAGTCGGTAAATTAGCAGTAGTAGCACGGCATCAACAATCGTGGAAGCAAATGCAAAGTATGATTGTTGCCGTGCTACTACGGTTTGTTGACGCAGCGATCCCCCCCAACCCCCCTTACCAAGGGGGG
>NZ_JBHFNP010000185.1:0-9690 GCF_041929235.1 Microseira sp. BLCC-F43 | reverse complement strand
GATGTAGTATGCCGAATTGTCTGATTTGCAATAGCAGACATGAGCGAAGTTTCTATCTTGGCTGTGGTCAACTTTCTCCTCTCTGGGAGTGGAATGGTTAGCAGCCAATTAGCCAAACGAGTATTTTCTGAACTCATCTCGTCAAACATTATCGCTTTGGCTTGATTGAGGTCGGAAAACGGTAATTTGATCGTGATAGTTACTTGACTCATGTTATTATTTTAGCACGTTTTACCCAGATAGGTAAAGACGGCGAATAAATAAGCCCTTGTCGCGTTTCATCCACCGGATAAATCAAGCTTGTGTTCATGCTCCCGTGCTATTTTAGGTAAGACTTCCACAGGGTCTAAGAAAATGCGTTGAAGTTACCGTTACTAGAGAAGGCAAGAAGCCTTTGATAGCGCGCTGGGGTGGCTTACAACTCAAACGCAACCTCAAAGCAACCATCCAAGACCTACCTACAACCCGCAATTATCCAAGCCGGAATGAGTTGATAAAACGACTTCTAGCGGATGAGTGTGAAGTCTGCGGCCCGACACAGAACATCGAAGTTCATCACATACGCGCCCTCAAAGACTTAAAGGATGCTAGTAGGAAAGAAAAACCACAATGGAAGCAGATTATGTCGGAGCGAAAGCGGAAAACTTTGATGGTATGCAAAGACTGCCATGATGCAATTCATGCAGGCAGACCAACGAAACGCCGAGTTGCGAAATAGGATACTGGAGAGCCGTGTACCTGGAAACTCGTAAGCACGGTTCGCAGGGGGCTAGTCGGAAAAGGAGCCATACGGAGACCTCGCTGGTCTTTTGATTCGGACTGAACCGCTCTAATTATAGGGGTATAAATTATCGGCTGATATCGGGGACACTGGGTTTGTGTCTTACAGGTGTAAAGAAGGAGCCTAAAGTCAAATGCAATACATACCACTATGTGAACGTAGGAAGCATGATGGTTGGTCTCGAGAGAGACTGGGCTAACTGCGGCTGATGTAACCATCATGTGGCAGAGCCGTCATAGTAGTCCGAACCGGAGAAAGTTCGGTACTCAGGCGTTGGACGGCAGTCATTGCCAGAGGAACGTCAAGGGAAATAGAGAGGACTAAGATGTATGTCCGACATTATCAAAACCCAACGTAGCCTAGCCAGAAAGGTAGAGCATAATCCTCAACATCAATTTGACCATTTGTATCGGCTAATCTGCCGAGAAGATTGGATACACGCAGCCTTAAAATCAGTCCTCGCAAATCAGGGGGCTAAAACGGCGGGAATTGATGGCGTAACCAAAAAGGAACTTACATCCTCATCGGCAAAAGCCTTATTTGTATGCGAGTTACAAGCAGAACTGCGCTCTAAGCAGTTTCGACCAAAACCAGTACGCCGTGTTTATATTCCCAAAGCCAACGGTAAGCGTCGTCCATTGGGTATTGCAACCCTCAAAGACCGAGTGGTACAAATGCTGCTGAAGATGGTACAAGGAACCAATATGGGAAAGTGATTTTCTGAACTGCTCCAACGGTTTTAGACCGGAGCGCAGAACACAGGATTGCATTGCCTTGTTGGACAGTTACATCAACAAACGCAATAAATACTTCTGGGTTATCGAGGGAGATATTAAGGGAGCATTTGGCAATATTCACCACGATATTTTATTAAAGCTTGTGGCGAAAAGAGTCGCCGACCAACGTCTCCTTAAGTTAATTGAACGTTTCTTAAAAGCGTAATTGATGCAATCATCATTGTTTCAAACTACATATATTCTTCCAATAAATAGCAATTTGCTCACCATTATCGGCTAAAATTTATTTAGATTAATTAGATATTTATTGGTGAAATACAGCGGTAAACGCTGTTATGAGGTACAATATAATATCATTATTGTAGCTAAAGCTAATCAAAGCATATTCGAAAAAATAGTAAAGGCACATTTGGCAGAAAAAATGTCAATTAGGAAAGTAGCTGCCTGGTTTGCTGTTAGTAAAAGTTTAGTCCAAAAACTGGTGAAACTTCAACAAACTGAAGGAAATTTACAGGCTAAACAGAGAGGAAAACCGCAATTCAGTCATCTGACAACAGCAGAACCAGAAGTCAAAGCACTGGTAGCAGAGTATCCAGATGCTACTTTGGTAGAATTGTGTGAATTATTTGCACAAAAAACCGGAAATTGGGTGAGTCGGGCGGCCATGTGTCGCTGCTTGCAAAAATTAGGACTCAATCGTAAAAAAAAACTTGGTACAGTAGCCAAGCGGCGACAGAAAGAGTCCAAAAATTAAGAGTAGAGTATTGGGAAAAAATCAAACATATCGAGCCAGAAAACCTCGTATTTTTGGATGAAACTGGCATTATACTGGGTTTTGCCAGAACCTATGCCCGTTCACAGCCGGGGGCAAAAGTAACCGAACTCAAACCCTTTTATCGATCTGCCAAAGTTACAGCTATTGGTGCAATTAGCATTAACAAAGTGTTGGCATTAATGACAATGAATGAGTCAATGGATGGACGGGCATTTGCCGTATTTATTGAGAAGCTTTTATGTCCTCAATTATGGCCAGGAGCGGTAGTAGTGATGGATAATTTACCTGCCCATAAACTCGCATCTATTGAACCAATGATTAATGCTGTCGGTGCTGGCGTTATTTGTTTGTCCCCATACTCTCCTGATTTTAACCCAATTGAAGCAATGGTAGTCACAACTCAAATCATTTTTGCGGAAGTTTGCTCCCACTACCACATCTATGATTGATAGAATCATTACAGTGGCTCTCCATTTAATCAATCCTCAACATTTAAGAAATTGGTTTGCTCGTTGCTGTTACTGTACCTCATAACAGCGGGAACCGCTGTAAGTATGGCAGCCTTGACCGCAAACAAAAAGAGAAACGACGAACACAACGCCTGGGGAACTGTGGTTTAATACGCTATGCCGATGATTGGCTGCTGTACCCCAATGGCGGTAAAGCGGAAGCATTGCGTTTACGTGAAGAGTTTCAGACCTTTCTAAAAGAAGAATTAAAACTGGAACTCAACATGGAGAAAACACGAGTGACCCACGTTAACAATGGGTTTGATTTTCTTGGTTTCCACGTCCGACGCACTTTGCGAGTCATGATAAACCAAAGCTATTGGTTACACCAACAGAAGATGCCAAGAAACGCCTAAAAGCTAAAATCAAGGCGATGACAAATCGGAAACGGTTTAAAGATTCCCCTTTGCTCAAATTTACTGCTTTAAACGCAGTACTAAGAGGTTGGATTGGTTATTACTGTCACAGTAATGCCAAGAAAACGGCTAAAGATTTAGATTTCTGGGTCAATGAACGTTTGTTTCTTTGGTTGCAGAAACGACATCGCATACCACATATCCGGATTATGAAGATGTATAAAAAGCGTCAATTTCATAAAACGGGACAAAGAGATAATTGGGGAATTAGGAACGGGGAAGATTATTTGTACCTGTACGTATGAGTGATAAACCCATGACAAAATATCGGTCACGCTCAATACCGAATCCGTATTTAAAGGGTGAGGAGTTGACAACGTTAACCGCTCCCGAAGTACCAATACCTGATAATGTCTGGCTTGGTAATGCTCAAAATGATGAATGGAGAAAATTGCAGGAGGAGATTAAGGCAGAACGCAAAGCTAAGTGTGCTGTTTGCGGCAGTACTGATGACCTGGATTTGCACCAGATTAAAGCACGTCGAATTGGAGGTACTGATGTCAAAGAGAACTTGCAACTACTCTGTAGACGCTGCCATGGTCAAACGTCCTCATTTGGTGACCACAGTCGGTTGCAATGATGGAAAGCTCTCGTGACGGGAAACTGTCACGCTTCGTTTGGAGAGAGGGATAGAGAAACACGCAAGTCGTGAGGTTTGAAGGTGCGCTCCGTCCCTACTCTATTTTCTCCACTGTTAGCAAATATAGCCCTCCACGGCATGGAAAATCGTATTGCACAAGCATTCCCTGGAAAGACTGGAAGCAACTACTTCTGCTGGCCCAACCTGATACGCTATGCAGACGACTTCGTGATACTACACGAAGACTTAACTGTTGTCCAAAGATGCCAGCAGATAATTACAGAATGGTTAAAAGGCATGGGGTTGGAACTAAAGCCAAGTAAAACCCGATTAGCTCACACTCTTAACAAGTATGAGCTACAAGAACCCGGATTTAACTTCTTAGGGTTCAATATAAGACAATACCCGGTTGGCAAATACCAATCGGGGAAAAGCAGCAACAAAACTCAACTTGGCTTCAAAACCTTCATCAAACCCAGTAAAGAGAAGCTGAAGATACATACAGAAAAGATTAGTAGTATCATCAAGTCTCACAGGACAGCGCCACAAGAGGCACTTATAGACCACTTAAACCCGGCGATCAAAGCTTGGGCAAACTACTACTCCACTGTGGTAAGCAAGGAAACCTATAAGAAAGCGGATATGCTTACTTACCAGCAACTTAGATCCTGGGCAAACTCTCGTCATCCGAACAAAACTCCAGGATGGGTAGCCAACAAATACTGGCAGACCATAGGAAACGATAATTGGAGTTTTTCCTCTAGGAAAAAGGGTAAACTAATGTTCCTGAAAAAGCACTCCGAAACACCTATTGTTAGACAGGTAAAGGTGAAAGGGATTCGCAGCCCTTATGACGGAGATTCAATTTACTGGAGTACAAGAATGGGCAAACATCCTGAAGCTTCAGCTAAGGTGGCAACACTCCTGAAGAAACAGAAACGAAAATGCGCCCACTGCGGACTAATTTTCAGGGATGGAGATTTGATTGAAACCGACCACAAAATCCCCAAGTCACAAGGCGGAAGGGATAACTACGAAAACTGGCAACTCCTCCATCGACATTGCCACGATGTTAAAACAACCAATGATGATAAAACTGGCGGTATGCGTAACAAGCACCAAAACACCGAGTACCCGTGTGCAGAGAAATCCGCAAGCACGGTTCTGAAGACGAGTCGCTCCGGCGACGGAGCGGCTTAGTTTAACAAGCCTACACTTACCACGTAGCGGTAGTTTAGGAGGATGTTCAGATGGATGAAACGGCCTTGGACGAGGTGCGGATAGTGTTAGTGCAACCGATTGGTCCATTAAATGTGGGATCGGTGGCGCGTGGGATGAAAAATATGGGGCTGCGCCATCTGGTTTTGGTGGAGCCTTTATGCGATTATTTAGGGGAACAAGCAAGGCTAATGGCAGTACACGCGCAAGACCTGTTGGAAGCAGCAAGGGTAGTCGCGACTTTGCCGGAAGCGTTGGCGGGGTGTACAAAAGCGATCGCTACCACATCGGTTGAGCGCTCGCGGTCGATTCATCTGGAAAATCCCAGAACCGCTTTACCCTGGTTGCTGCAAGCAGGGCCATCCGCCTTAATTTTCGGTTCGGAAGATCGCGGTTTAAGCAACGACGAACTCAAATACGCCCAGCGATTTGTCCGCATTCCCTCCAGCGATGCCTATCATTCGTTAAATTTGGCTCAAGCTGTCGCTGTTTGCTGTTACGAGCTGTATCAGTCAGCCATCAGCCAAGACGAGGCTTTAGGGGAAAATGCCTCTGGGTCGATGATGAACGAACTTTCTTCGTTATCTTCCCCCCACCCCCCCCTAAAAAAAGGGGAGTCTCTGGAAAAAAATTTAGTTAGTCGGGGGATTGAGGGGGGTGTTCCATTAGAAGCTTTAGAGCAGTACTATGAACATTTAGAAGCCGTGCTGTTAAAAATCGGTTATCTTTATCCCCACACAGCAGCTAGCCGCATGGCAAAATTCCGACTTCTGTTTAATCGCACCCAGTTATCTACTCAAGAGGTGGCAATGCTGCGAGGTATTCTCAGCCAGGTGGAATGGGCGATTTGTAATAGTGCTGCCACTCAAGTAAAATCGGCTCAGTTGGAGGGCAGCTCAACTGCCGTTCAACCAGACACTAGGTTTGAAAGCAAACCATCTCTATCGGGCATCGAGGATTCAGGAGAAGAAACCGATCTGTAGTAGAGTTTGTTGAGATTCAAATATAGAACAACTGTGGTGCGATTCAAGCAGCGATAGCGATAGCTTCACGGGCAGTGGGCGATTAAATTGAGCCCGGGTCACGGGATGAAAAAGATCGGGGAAGTGATGTAGATTATGGGGATGAGCAAGTAATATCCTTCCCACGTTCCCTGTCCTCCCCTATTCCCCCCACCTTACCCACCTTCTCCATTTTTTTGCTCGGGAAAGATGCCGTGACAATTAAATTTTCGCTTCGAGTCCCTTTGTTTCCTTGTATTTGATTTGTGAGGTGTGCTTCGTGGCAAGCTCCGAAAAACACCTGACCCGCCGCCAGCGGCAACGGCAGCACAAACAGCAGCCGGTGTTGGGGCGTCAGGAAGTAGCCAGAACATCAACCGATAGGTTTGGGTCGTCTCTACCGAGAAAAGCAGGCTGGCGCCGGTTGCGCCTGACGCAACGCCAGTGGCAACGCTTTCAGGGACAGTCGCGTTTGAATTGGTTGCGGCGACTGTTCGGTAAATCTGTTAGTTTGTCGCTGCCGGAAAAGAAGCCGCCCGTACGCTCCCGCCGCGCGGATCGTCCGGCGGTTAAATTATCCCCACCTGAAAAACCGCCCTCCCAACCTGCGAGTGGCAGCAAGGTTGAACAAATATCTGCGCCACGTCGCCGTCGGCAGTCTGGGGTTAAACCCTCAAGAGACGTTGACACGCCGCCGCAAAAACTATCTCCGGGTGACACCTCACCTCCCAGACGCCGCCAAAGCCAAATTCGCTCATCGGGTACCAATAAATCCTCCACCGAGTCGCCGGAGCGCTCTACAAGATCCAAACTAACAGCGGTCAGACCGTTGGGCAAACCCAAGCGGGGAGCAAGCTACCCGCTTATTTACGGGACTCGCCTGCTAATATTGGGAATTGGCCTTGGGGTGGTGGTGGGTACGCTGCTGTCAATTGGCAACCCAACCAGCCACACTCGCCCCAGTGCTTCTCCCACAAATCAGTCATCCCAGATTAAGAAAGCGGTGGCATCAGAAAGTTTACCCGATGCTCCCGCAACCAGCGAACTGCAAATATCGTCCCAGCAGGGTGAGGAAATCGCACCCCTGAAAGCGGAAATTACAGCGGCGTTGGAACAGTATCCCCAATTGACGCCGGCAGTATTTATCCTCGATCCGGATACGGATGCCTATTTCGACTGGAATGGGACTTCTGCGATCCCGTCTGCTAGCACGATCAAAATACCGATTTTGGTTGCCTTTTTCCAGGATGTGGATGCGGGCAAAATCCGCCTCGATGAGTTGCTGACAATGAAAGCGAAATTTATTGCCACCGGAAGCGGTAACATGCAGCACAAGTTTCCGGGGTCGAGGTATACAGCCTGGGAAACCGCAACCAAAATGATTACGATTAGCGATAACACCGCAACAAATATGCTAATCGAGCGCTTAGGCGGTGAAGAAGCCCTCAATCAGCGGTTCCTTTCTTGGGGCTTGACGGCAACGGCGATCCGCAACCAACTCCCCGATGTAGAAGGAACAAACACCACCAGCGCTAAGGATTTGGCGACTTTAATCGCTTTTGTTAACCAAGGAGATTTGCTGTCTAAACAGTCGCGCGATCGCTTGCTTTCGATCCTGCGGCGCACCGAAAGAAATCACTTGCTGCCCCGTGGATTGGGCCCTGGTGCTACCATTGCCCACAAAACCGGCTATATTGGCGCCATGCTGGCAGATGCCGGTTTAATCGAGCTACCCAATCGCAAGCGTTATATTGCAGCTGTGATGGTGAAACGCCCCCACAACGACCCCAGGGCTGAAAAACTGATCCGCCAGATCTCTCGCATTGCTTATCAACACTTCTCCCGCAAGCAGACGGCGTCGCCTCCAACTGTGTCTGAACCTACCGCCTCTGCCGATAATTCGATTATTTCTCCCATCGAACAGTTGGGCAATTCCCCGTCTACTGTAGCGCGTCGTCAGCTGCAACTGGGTCGCAATGATTAAGGTGGCGAAAATAGGCGGACGAGAGGAAGATGTTCCCGGTGGGCAATAATTATCCATAAACTTTTAATTATATCACATCTTTCCCTTTATGGCTGATCTTTTTCGAGAAACTGCCAAATTTTTTGTAGCAGGGGTTCGAGTCCGGTACGGGTAACGGCTGAAATGAGGAAAACGGGGGCGTGGCTCTTGGCTTCGAGAAGGAAGGCGATCGCTTCCACATCCATAGTTGGGTCAACCGCATCTATTTTATTGAGTGCCAAAATTTGAGGCCGCTCGGTCAACCCTTTATCGTAAGCGAGCAACTCTTGCTGAATCGTGTGATAATTCGCAATCGGATCAGAGCTGGTAGCATCGATCAAGTGCAGCAGCAGCCGCGTGCGTTCGATATGACGCAAAAAATCGTGTCCTAACCCCACGCCTTGATGCGCCCCCTCAATCAATCCAGGAATATCGGCAAAAACGATCCCGTCGCCGTCGGGTTTACGCACCACGCCCAAATTCGGCACTAAGGTTGTAAAGGGATAATCGGCAATTTTAGGCCGTGCGGCTGAAATTGCGGCAATCAGCGTGGATTTACCGGCATTAGGCAGACCGATAATCCCGACTTCTGCCAAAAGCTTTAATTCCAAACGCAGCAGCCGTTGTTCTCCCGGAAGTCCTGGCAGGGCGTATTCGGGTGCGCGATTGCGATTGCTGAGGAAATGCTGGTTTCCCAAACCCCCTTTGCCTCCTTGCGCCGCGCAGAAAGTCTGACCGGGTTCTGTCAGATCCGCCAGCAATTCGTTCGTTGTAGCGTCGTAGACCATCGTACCGCAGGGAATTTGGATCAAGCGATCGCTCCCGTTTGCCCCGGTGCAATTATTTGGCCCCCCACGTCCACCATCCTCTGCCTTAAACCGGCGATCGTACTTGAAATCCAGCAACGTTTGCAGGTGTTGTGTCGCTATCAAGTACACGGAACCGCCCTTACCGCCGTTTCCACCCGATGGTCCCCCAGCCGGGACATACTTTTCCCGCCGGAAGGCTACGATGCCATCACCGCCCTTCCCTCCTTCTACGTTAATTTCTGCTTGGTCGATAAATTGCATAACTATCAGTCGTTATTTGTCAGTTGTCAGTTATGGGTGAAGGGGATGGGCGGGGATTGATCGCAACAATGTCATCAGTTTAGCTGACACCCGCACCCTGCAGGAAATGCTGTTACCGAGCGGGGAAATTCCGCACCAAATAAAGGTTATGGTGCGGGAGGACTTCCTTTTTGCCACCCGGTAGCCATTGCATCTAATACCTGGGGCTTGATTGAGATTTACTTTTTGACCTGAGAGGCTATTTTATCTCTGATTACCTCAGTCTGTGTTGGGATTATCAACCCGACCCGGTAGTCCATTCCCGCCAGCATTACCTCGGTTTTCGTTAGGATTACCAACCCGACCCGGTGGTCCATTCGGTGAGTTACCGGGGCCATCTGGTAAGCCATTACTTCCTCCGTCGCCTGGGTCAGGCTGCGGTGCCGGTGCCGGTGCCGGAACCGGTGCCGGTGCCGGTTCCGGTTCCGGTGCCGGTGCTGGGGCTGGTGCTGGGGCTGGGGCTGGGGCTGGTGCCGGTGCCGGTGCTGGGGCTGGTGCTGGGGCTGGGGCTGGGGCTGGTGCCGGTGCCGGTGCTGGGGCTGGGGCTGGTGCCGGGGCTGGG